>PLEA01000619.1:0-3165 GCA_003136335.1 Acidobacteriaceae bacterium
CCTTGGGCGCAGGGGGTCGTGAGTTCGAATCTCGCCGCCCCGACCAAACCACTCTTTGAAAATATAAAGAGTTGTGCAATTGCCCTTCCATCGTTTTCGTCTTTCCATCGCCTCGACTGTGCCAAAACTGTGCCAAAACCCCTTCTCAATTGGGCTGCACTGTGCCAAAACCCAGCCCGCTCTCGTTTGCCTGGCGGTTGAGTTTGGTCAGTGCTTCCCGCTTCATCTGTAACTTCATTTGCGAGTACTTTTTGAAGACCTTCGCGTCGCCTTGCCGGACCAACTGCGTCACCCACTCGTCCGCAACGCCCCCGGCACTGAGCCGGGTCGCGTATGTGGAGCGAAGATCGTAGAGACGAAAGTATCGAACTCCTGCCCGACGCAATGTCGCATGCCAAACGGTTTTAAACGTCTTCTGATAACCGGCTCCAGTTACATCGCTCGGGAACAGGTAAGGGCTGGGACCTGACAGGGCAAGCTGATGCCGGAAAGAATCTGCAGCGATTTCTGTCAGCGGAACTTCTGCCATACCGCTGGGCGTTTTCGAGTCCGAAATCCACACGGTTCGGTTCTCAAGATCAAGCTGATCCTTTTTCATCGGAGTCAGCTCTTTGTAGATCCGAAGACCGGTCTCGGTGATGATCCGGATGACATTACGCAGGTATTCCGGCGCGCTGAACTCGATCTTCTGCTGCTCTGACCAAGTCATGTAATGCGGCCGGAAGAGTCCCTCGACCCTGGCTGGAAACTCAACGCCCGCGCATGGATTCGCGAAAAGGAATTTCTTGCGGACGGCCACATTTAGCATCCGCCGCACCATACGCAATTCCTGATGTACTGTCTTTGCCTTCAGTATGCCTTTTTGAACGAATCCATTCTTTGCCTTCACCTGCACCCGTTGCTTGAGCCGGCGACGAAGATACGTCTCTATATCGTCGGCGTTCACACTCGCGAGTTTGGCGTTTTCGAATATACCTCTCAGGTGTTTCAGCGCGCGGAACGGCGGTCTGGAGAAATTTCCCAGGTAAAAATCCGCCCACTCCCCAAATGTGAGATCCTGCCCGCGGCGCAGCGCCGGCAGCGTGTTGTTGTCCCTGGCTTGCAATCGCTCTCTGAGGCATCTCTGCGCTTCGCCCCAGTCTTCGGTAAGGGTCGATTCCCGCTGGCGGTTACCATCCTTATCTCGGTAACGCATCCACCAGATTTTCGATCCGGTTCGCTTGTACAAGCCGCCATCATGTTTTACTGGTCGTGCCATTCCACCACCTCCTGTTTGAATTGCGCGCGGAAGGGCTCTAACTCCGATCTCAGAAATCGGATATTGCGGCCCATCACGCGGAGATGGGGAATCTGCTTTCGCTCAACCCAAAGATACACCGTCTGCGGACTGACGCCAAGATACCGAGCTGCTTCTCTGACCGTTAACGGACATTGATCTGAGGATTTCCAAATCTGTTGGTCGGTGTCAACAAAAGCAGCACGAGTCATGGCATTCCCCTCTGATCTTCGGTGAGTTGATGGTCTTCGATTCGTTGTGAATCGTTTGTTTCCACGGCAGCAGTTCCTCGGTGCAGGTCAGATTGGGCCTTCGTGACGGTGTGCCGTGCGTAGTAATTCGGATCGTCTTTATCTTCCGAGCGGTAGTCGGCGATGCGCTGAATCACGACTTCGGGATCGTCGCCGCGAGCGAGGGCGCGCTTCGCATAAGCCCAATCGTGCTCGGATTGGCTTTTGTGGTCGCTGGGCACCGTCCGTGGGCGTTCTTGGTCGTCGCTTAAATGCCGGGGCGTTTCGGGGGAATCTTCATGAATCGTGAAATCGCGGAGCGTGTAGACCGCATCGCTTTCCTGGCGCGCTTGGACGATGAATTCCTCGGGAAGTTTCCGATTGGCGAATCCCGGCACGCGAAGCACGCGCGTCGAGTCCGTCGCCGCCAGATCAGCGCCGAATTGATTCGCGAGGCTGTGCAGTAAAGATTCCGCTTCATCCTGACTGAGTCCGCTCACTTTCCATACGACCTGGTGCTTACCGGGCGACGTATCGAGGACAAAGTTTGGCGCTGGCACTGAAGGCGAATTTCGAATCGCTTCGAGAGCTACGTCACCCTTTCTGTCGAGGTCGAGATAGACGTGGCGGATGCCCTTTATATTTCCTTTGGTCCGGCTGTGAGCGCCGTCCTTGATGGGATTCATTCCCATGAACACGTCGGAACCGNNGTGTCGGTGCTCATGGGTGATCCTCCTTGGCCAAGAACACTGCGCCGTAGTCGAACAGGTCCGCATCCGGGTCGTATCTGTTGATCAGGAGGACTTCGGAAATGTATCTGCGTCCAGGCCGGCGCTCGACATGTATCACCACGTTCAGGGAGTCGGCGATGTTCGTCTTAATCGCGCGGTACGGCAGTTCGACCCCGCTCTGCAGGACGCAGCTCGTGAACCGCGCGAGGCCCTGTTGCGCGGAGTTCGCATGGATGGTGGACAGCGTCCCAGAGTGCCCGGTGTTCAGGAGTTGCAACAGATCGAAGGCTTCGCCACCGCGAATCTCCCCGAGAACGATGCGGTCCGGGCGGTGGCGGAGGGCAGCCTTCAGGAGATCACGGATGGCGACCGCTGGAAGGCCGTTCTGTTCGCGGCGAGCCTCGAATCGAACGAGGTTTTCCTGCGCGAGGTGAATCTCGGCAGTGTCCTCGATCACAAGCACCCGCTCGTCTGGGGGAATGAATTTTCCGAGTATCGATAAAAGGGTGGTTTTACCAGTCCCGGTTCCACCGCTGATGAGGATGTTCTTGCGTGCGAGGACGTAGTCTTCGAGGTGGTTCGCGAGGGCACGGTCGAGAGTGCCCGCCCGAATCAGATCCTCCATCTCGAAGTGACGGGTGTTGAACTTGCGGATCGTGAGCGTCACGCCGCCAAGACTGCACGGGGGGATGATCGCGGCGACGCGGCTGCCATCGGGCAACCGCGAGTCGAGAATGGGTTTCGATTCGGAGATGTCGTCACCAAGACGCCGGGCGATATTCTTCACGGCGATCATGAGGGATTTTTCGCCGATGGACACGCCCGGTACGTGTTGAAGGAAGCCCTGTTTTTCGATGAACACGCGGTCGGGACCGTTCACCATCACCTCGCTGATCGAATCGTCGAGAATGAGGTGCTCGATGGGCTT
>PLEA01000619.1:3254-3597 GCA_003136335.1 Acidobacteriaceae bacterium
GCAACTCCATGAACGTCTTCATGTCGAAGCGGTAGTCGCTCTGCGTGTTGTAGCTCTTGGAGGCGACGATGTTGGCTTTGTGGGAGAGGGCCTTGCCGGTAAGCCAACTGACTTTGGTATCGTGCCCGCTTTCCGACAGGCTGTAGCTGACTTTGAGCTGGTCTTCGCGTCCGCAGAGATCGCTCGCCGTCCTCGCGGAGAAATCATCCGACAACGAGAGGAAAATCTTGGTACGGAAGGTTTGGAGAAGTGTGCGCCAGCTCTCGCCAGGCAGCGCGGATCGCAGCGAGCTGATGCTCTGGGTGGCGACGATTGGGATGCACTTCGGCTGGCGCGAGAGGCT
>PLEA01000267.1 GCA_003136335.1 Acidobacteriaceae bacterium
ACACCCAAAGGCTTGTCATTCCTCACCGGGCTGAAAGCCCGGTGAGGAACCTGCTTTAGTCGTTAGTCCGCTCCGTAGTTTTACCTCCGCGACTTTTCCAGCTAAGATACGACGACCCGAAAAATACCCCCCGGAGGAACCACCATGAGCAAAGCACCGTTTTTCGCGGCAGCAATGCTGGCCGCAGCTATTCTCACCTTTCCCGCCCAGGCTCAAGAAAAAAAGGAGGCAGCAGTAAAGCCACCCGATAGTCCATCCAAGGTCGTACTCGATTCCTGGAACGATATCGGCCGGAAGCTCATCGCCATGGCCGAAGATTTCCCCGAAGACAAATACGATTTCAAGCCCACGCCCGCCCAGCGCGGCTTTGCCGAACAGTTGCTCCATGCCACCAACGCCAATTACTACTTCACCAGCCTCGCCATGGGACAGAAGCCTCCCGCCGAGGAGGACCCCAAGCGCGATCAATTCAAAACCAAAGCCGACATTGTCGCCTTCGTGAAAAAATCATTCGCCGACGGAGCCGCCGCGATCCAAGCGAAAGGCGATAAAGGTATGTCCGAACTAGTCGTCGATCCCGGCAGCCATCAGCAAATGCGCCTCTCCGATCTCGCCTACGGCCTTATCGAACACGACGGCGAACACTACGGCCAACTCGCCGTCTACTACCGCGTAGCCGGCCTCGTCCCCCCGGAATCTCGCCCCAAGAAATAGAGCCGACTATCCCAGGGTGCCCCGTCCTTGTCCCCGTTTTTTGCAGGGACAGGGCGGGGATTTTGATCTCACCGAAGCCGTTCAAGCGCTACCGGTAGGCGTAAGGCGTTCTGCGCGTCCGCTCGGGAAGTAACTTGACCATCACCAGCCCCGCCACAAATCCCCCCACGTGCGCCCAAACCGCAACTCCCCCCACATCGCGCCCGGTCTGCGCCACCGACAACATCGCCGCCCCCGCCAGAAACAGCAGCACGAACCAGTACCCTAGAATGATCCAGGCTGGAATATAGAGGACGAACACGAAGAACCAGGTCAGCACCCGCGCTCGCGGATACAGAATGAAATAAGCCCCCAGCACGCCCGCGATCGCACCACTTGCCCCCACCGTAGGAAGATTCGAATGCGGATAGACCGCCACTTGCGTCGCCATGGCAAACAATCCGCAAAGCACATAGAACAGCAGATAACGGAAGTGTCCTAGATAGTCCTCAATGTTGTCCCCGAAGATGAACAGGAACCACATGTTGCCCAGCACATGCATCCACCCCGCATGCAGAAACATCGAGGTAAAGAAGGGAATCACGATTGCCGCCTGCGGATACCTCGGCGATCCTGCCAGAAATGCCGACAGATGACTCGGTACCACCCCAAACTGATGGGCAAGCAAGTCGTAACTCCGCGGATCCAGCGACGCCTGAAACAGGTAAACGAGAATATTGACCGCAATCAAAAATCCGTTGACGTAGGGCGTGCTATATCGCGGTTGGTCGTCCTTGATGGGAAACATGAGAGACTTGGTGAGTCAGTAATACAGTACAACACGTTCCGCGAATCGCTGGGTTGGAGACGTCTGGGTGGAAGATGATTTTGGGTGGCTCAGCGGTAAAGTAAGATCAGCCAAAGTTCAGCCGCGAAGCGGCGACATGTGGAAAGCCCGGCGCGGAAGTGCCAGGTGCGAACGGGAAAAGTAAAGCGAGTCCCGCAGGGACGGCACGCGCCCCGCAGATTAAGGTGGCGGCTCATGTCCCTGCCAAGGTCCATTCAAATCGCCGAATCGCGCTAACATCCAAAATCTAAATAACAAATTTCCCGATTACCAAATTACCAAATTCGCCCATGAATGGCGTCCTCATCATCGACAAACCCGCCGGACTCACCTCGCACGACGTGGTCAATCGCGCGCGCCGAATCCTTCACGAACGCTCCATCGGCCATCTCGGAACCCTCGATCCCATGGCCACCGGTGTTCTTCCGCTAGTCATGGGAACGCTCACGCGCCTGGCGCAGTTTTACACGACATCCGAGAAAACCTACGAAGGCACTGTAAGATTCGGCTTTGCCACCGACACCTATGACGCCGAAGGCGAGCCCACGACCGCACCCCAAGAGGTCAGCCTGCGCGCCGAAGAAGTCGAAGCCCTGGCCGCCCGTTTCCGCGGAGTTATCGAGCAAACTCCGCCCCCGTTCTCCGCCAAAAAAATTAAGGGCGTCCCGGCGTACAAACTGGCGCGCCAGCAAAAGGAAGTCGTGCTGAAGCCGGTTCAGGTCGAGATCAAGGAGTTCGACATCCTCGGAGTAGAGATCGACCGTGCCAGTTTCCGCGCCCGTGTAGCCTCCGGAACCTACATGCGATCGGTGGCTCACGAGATGGGCAGGGAACTCGCCTGCGGGGCGCATCTGGAATCGCTGCGCCGAACCTCGGTAGCCGAGTTCAATCTCGAAGACGCCCACACTCTGGAACAGGTCTCTGACGCAGCGGCTGACGCAGAAAAGAACGGCTCGCCCAATTCCCTCGACGATCTTTTTATCCACCCGCGCAAGCTGCTCCCGCAGCTTCCGTCCGTCACCGCCGACGAACCCACCGCAGCCCGCATCCGCAGCGGACGCACCGTCAATCTCCCCGAACTCTCCCGCGCCCGCCAAATCAAGGTATTCTGCGGCCAAAGGGAACTGATCGCCATCGCCACCCGCGTAGCCGGTACCTTATTCCACCCCAAAATCGTCCTCTGTGGGGCGGACACTCTCTTCGAAAAGCTCAGGGCAGGCTCTGTCCGCCGTCTTTGACTTTGACTTGGATCTTGATTTCGTTGTTCAACCGCGACCTGGGGCAAGTTCTGACATTCTTTTCCCCTTTATGTCATCCCGAGCGAAGAAGATCGTCCGCGAAGCGAACGATCTTCGCAGTCGAGGGACCTGCTTCTTGCGCGCGTGAACACAAAAGATCCGACTATGCTACTTTCAAGCGCGCGCCCAAATCATGGAAGGCGGCGGAGGAGCAGATGCCGCTTGGGGCGCGAGATCGAAGAGCCGTTCTAGCGAACGACGCACAACCTGGCCCCGCCTTGACGCTAACCTTCGCCGCCTTTACTGTTGCCCTATCCACATGAAACTTTCCGTAGTCATGCCCGTCTACAACGAACACGCGACCCTGCAGGAGGTGATCACTCGTGTCCTGGCCGTGCCGCTGGACATCGAACTGATCTGCATCGACGACGGTTCAACTGACGGCTCCCGAAAAATTCTAGCCGAACTCCAAGCCAGCCATCCCCACATCCGAGTCCTGCTCCAACCCAAGAACATCGGCAAGGGCGCCGCACTCCGTCGTGGCATCCAGGAATCCACCGGAGACTTCATCATCATCCAGGACGCCGATCTCGAGTACGATCCCTCCGACTATCCCGCCTTGCTCGTGCCCCTCATCGAGGGCAAAGCCGACGTAGTCTACGGATCCCGTTTCCTGGGCTCCGGCCCGCACCGTGTTCTGTACTTCTGGCATTCCATCGGCAACTCGATCCTGACCCTCCTCTCCAACGCGCTAACCAACATGAATATGACCGACATGGAAACCTGCTACAAGGTTTTCCGCCGCGAGATCCTCCAATCCATTCCCATCGAAGAGGACCGTTTCGGCTTCGAACCCGAGATCACGGTCAAAATCGCCAAGCGCCGCCTGCGCGTCTACGAAGTCGGCATCATCTATTGGGGACGCACCTACGAGGAAGGAAAAAAGATCGGCTGGAAAGACGGCTTCCGCGCCCTCTGGTGCCTGTTGAAGTACACCGTGACGGGGAACTGATCGCGGCAGCGAATGTGTGGCGCGGGATATATGCAATGTCCGATAATTGGTATTATGTCAACCCGAGCTGTCCTTTAGCCTTGTCATTCCGAACCCGTTCTTGGACTGAGGAATCTGCTTTCCTTCGCAGCAACCGACCGCTACATCTTGTACTTCCCCAGATCGTCGTCGTTCAGCCCCTCAAGATATTTCCGCAACTCCTCGCTGGTCACGCGGTCCGACATATTGGATGCCAGCTTCGATGTCTTCAGCACCACGTCCTCCACAAAGATCGGACAATCCACCCGCAGCGCCAGCGCCAGCGCATCCGACGGTCGCGAGTCAATGCTGATCACCTCGCCACTCCGCTCCAGCCAGATCACCGCATAAAACGTTTCTTCCCGCAGTTCGGTGACGACCACCTTGTGCACCTGCGTTTCCAGTCCAGTCAGCACGTTCTTGATCAGATCATGCGTCATCGGCCGCGGCGTGCTCACTTTCTCCATCTCCAGCGCGATCGCCTGCGCCTCGCAATTTCCCACCCAGATCGGCAGCACCGTGTCCCCACCCACATCCTTCAGCACCACAATCGGCATATTCGAAACCGGATCCATTAACAGGCCGCGGATTGTCATTTCTACTTCCATGGGGATCTCCTGCTATTTGCCATTCTTATACCACCAATTCACCCAGCAGGCTGTTGGGAAAACTCCCCGTCACCCGCACCGCCACATACGTTCCCACCGGGGGAGCGGCGGCCGCCGTGAAGTTCAGGGTTTTATTCTGCGAGGTGCGGCCAATGGATTGGGCGCGGACTTCGTTTTGTCCCTCAACCATTACTTCATAGATTGTCCCGATGTATTTCTTGTAGCGCGTAATTTGGATTTCGCGCTGTTTGGACATCAGCCCTTCCAGGCGGCGGGCTTTTTCTTCGTCGGGGATGGCGTCTTCCCTGCTGAGCGAGGGCGTATTTGGCCGGGGCGAATACTTAAAGGCGAAGACGGCGTCGTATCCGACTTCTGAGAGCAAATCGAGCGTGGCGGCGAAGTCGGCTTCGGTTTC
>PLEA01000380.1 GCA_003136335.1 Acidobacteriaceae bacterium
AGTTCCCACGCGGTCAGCCGCGAGCCTTGCAGGAACGGCCGGGTCTCGTCCGCATACACGTGAATTTTTTTGCCCTGCTCGACGGCCGCGCGAATCACTCCAAGCGCGGTGCCATATCCGGCCGTGGCGAGCGCTCCGGCATTGCAGTGCGTGAGCACGCCGCCCGCGCTCGGCATCAACGTGGCGCCGTGGCGTCCCATGGCCTGGTTGGCCGCGATGTCTTCCGCGTGCATGCGCTGCGCCTCTTCAATCAGATCCTGCTTGATCTGCGGAATGGGCCGGATACGAATACGCTCGAACTTCTCCTGCATGCGGCGAATCGCCCAGAACAGATTCACTGCGGTGGGCCTGGTCTTGCCGATGAGGTCACAGATCTGATCGAGGTCGCGCTTCAGGTCGCCAGCCGACTCAGCTTTGGAATTATTGACTCCGAGTGCGATGCCCATGGCGGCGGCAACTCCGATCGCCGGCGCACCGCGCACTACCATATTGCGGATGACGTCGGCCACCTGCTCATGCGTCCTGCAGGTGACATAAACTTCTTCCGTAGGCAGCTTCGTCTGGTCGATGAAGCGCACGCCGTGCTCGGTCCATTCCAAAGTTTGAATCATGATTAATATTTAGTCATTGAGTCATTGATTCAATGACTGATTGCCAGGTGTTCTTTTCTCACGTGGTTGGCGGTGAAGATAGAAACGAACGGCACCGCCCCCGCCGCCTTCTCCACATTCGGACGTCCCTTGGCCTCTTCCCGCTCCACCAGGCACATCACGCCGACAATTTCGAATCCGAACTCGCGCGCCGCCTCAATCGCCTGCACCGTCGATGCCCCGGTTGTGCAAACATCATCCACAATCACGACCCGCGCGCCCTTCTCGCGAAAACCTTCAATGCGCTGTCCTGTGCCATGTTGCTTCTCGGCCTTGCGCACTAGAAAGCCGTCCACTTCGCCGCTCACTACCGCGACGGCCACCACAATCGGATCCGCGCCCATTGTCAGCCCACCAATCGCCCGCGGCTTCCATCCACGCCGCCGAATCTCTTCGAGAAACACTTCCCCGGTCAGGCGCGATCCTTTCGCGTCGAGGGTGGTCGTACGGCAGTCAATGTAGTAGTCGCTGGTCCCGCCGGAAGAAAGTTTGAACTCGCCCAGCCGGAACGACTTCTGAGCCAACGTACTGAGCAGTTTCTGACGCGCAGCATGCATCAAAATCTACGATAACACGCCCGTCGTCCTCGAGATTTCAGAAGACTCAATTCCTAGGGGCGTCATCTTGACGGAGTCGTTCTTCAGGCGGAGGAAGGATCTCGCGCGTCGTGCGGTCAGCGCGTACCGAGGCGGCAACCGCGCGACGGACCCTCTCTGCGTGGTAACCTGAAACTTCCGGTTAGCGGTGAGGCGCGGCAGTCCGCGTTTGGGCGTGACTTTGAATCGAGGTGTAACATTGCAGAGTTCGAGTAGGCTTCCCCTTTTTATTCTTGTCGGCCTTCTTCTTTCCATATTTGTGATGAGCGGCCCCGTCTCCGCCGACGGCACGCGCACCTGGGAGCAGTCGAAATTCGAAGATCTCACCAAAGGTTCGGCTACAGGAGCGGCAATTCGCAGTTCCGGCGGACTGGAACTGGCGCCCTCATTCAAACTGCTCTATGCGACGCCATCGACCTATATCTGGGCCGTGGCCGCCGACGAATCCGGAAATGTCTATGCCGCCACAGGATCTCCCGCACGCGTGTATCGGATTACGCCCGACGGCACTGCGACCATCATTTTTGAGCCGCAGGAACTGCAGGTGCAGACCCTCGAGGTCGGACCACGCGGTGTGATCTACGCCGCGACGGCGCCGGACGGCAAGGTCTACAAGATCGAGCCCAAGCTCCGAGAAAAAGGGGCCGCGCCGAAAGGAAGCAAGAGCTCCGAGAAAGACACATCGAAAGATGCGTCGAAAGATTTGCCGAAGGATGCGGTTAAACCGGCCCTGGATCCCTCGTGGACTTCGTCCGAATATTTTGCCCCGGGCACAAAGTATATCTGGGATCTCGTTCTCGATAAGGCCGGCAATCTTTATGTTGCCACCGGAGATCATGGCGAGATCTACAAAGTCACGCCCAAGGGAGAACACTCGCTTTTCTTTAAAAGCGACGACACGCACATCCGCGTGCTGGCGCTCGATGCCCAGGGCAACGTAATTGCCGGTACGGATGGCAGCGGCCTGGTGTACCGCATTTCTCCCGGGGGGGATGGATTCGTGCTCTACAGCGCCCCCAAGAAAGAAATCACCGCGCTCGCGCTCGATCGCCAAGGCAACATCTACGCCGCCGGCGTCGGCGAGAAGCGCGCGAGCACGTCGTCTGGCGGTCCTTCCTCAATGCTCTCCACGGGGCCGAACTCGGCGGAGTCGACAGGTCCTTCAACGCCCGGGACGACGCTCACCCCATCGCCCAGCACCTCGCATGTGGGGTCGTTCCCATTTCCCGGCGGGAGTTCGAACGGTGGGTCCGATGTGTATCGTATCGCCGCCGATGGTTCCCCATCGCGTATTTGGACCTCGCATGAAGATATCGTCTATGCACTCGCATTCGATTCGCACGAAAAGCTGCTCGCGGGTACGGGAAACCGCGGACATGTTTTTGCCATCGACGAGCAGGACGAATTTTCCGATCTGCTGAAGGCGCCGGCCTCGCAGGTCACCGGCTTTGCCAAAGCTCCCGGCGGCGGCCTTTACGCTGCCAGCAGTAACCTGGGGAAAATTTTTCTTTTGGGCCCAGATCCGGAGCGAGAAGGAACTTACGAGAGCGACGTGTTCGATGCCAAGGTTTTTTCGCGTTGGGGACGCGCCGAGTTTCGCGGCACGGGCAATGTAGAGTTGCTGGCGCGCAGCGGCAACGTCGACAATCCCGACCGCAACTGGAGTCCATGGAAGCAAATGGATCTCGCCAACGAATCTGAAATGGGAGTTCCCCCGGCCCGCTATGCCCAGTGGAAAGCGGTGCTGCACGCCGGAAACACCAAGCCTGCGGTGGACACCGTCACCCTGAACTATCTGCCCAAGAACGTGGCACCGGAGATCGAGGACGTGTCTGTGCAGATCGGCATGCGCTACCAGCCGCTAGCGAAATCGACTGGGCTCAGCCTGGGTACGGACGTGAGCGGATCTTCGGGCAGCCATTTCGACTCACCGGTCCCGAGCACACACGATCGCGATTCGATCGGCGTCAAGTGGAATGCGCACGACGACAACGACGATCAGCTTGTCTATTCCGTCTTCTATCGGGGCGATGGCGAAACGCGCTGGCTGCTGTTGAAAGACAACTTAACCGACAAAGCTTATTCGTTCGACTCCAGCCTGCTGCCCGACGGAGGGTACACGATCAAGATCGTCGCTTCGGATGCGCCGTCGCACTCCCCGGGCGAGGCGCTGACCGCGACCAAAGAGAGCCGCCGCTTTGAAGTCGACACCACCCCTCCGCGGGTCGAGAACCTGACTGCGTCGGTCGAAGCCACTCAGATTCACGTGCGCTTCCGGGCAGAAGATGGATTCTCCAACATTAAGCGCGCAGAGTTTTCCGTCGACGCGGGAGAGTGGAAATATGTCGAGCCCGTCGGCCAGCTCTCCGACGCGAAGATCGAAGACTATGACTTCCTGGTCCCACCGGACGCAGCGAAAGATGCCGACTCCGAGCACGTAGTCGTGGTGAGGGTCTACGACAAGTACGAAAACATGGGCGCCGCCAAGACGCTGTTGAAAGGGAAATGAGCCGGGAGGGACCGTCGACACTGGCCTGCCCTTCAGCTGCAGAGCGACAGCCGCCTCGGCTGTCCGGGCCGGACCGGAGTCCGCCCGCTCACGCAACACCGTCGAAAACCTCCGCGATGATTCCGATTCGTCCGCCTACCGAGGAGCGGAACTTTCGGACGCGGTCGGCAATTCTTCGCTGCGAATCGCCGTCAACTCCCCGGCCTGCCGCAATTCCGGGAACAACCACGCCCACACCGCGATTACAACCAGCGTCCCAATTCCTCCCAACACCACCGCCGGCACCGTGCCAAACCATTGCGCCGTCACGCCCGATTCGAACTGCCCAAATTCATTCGACGTCCCAATAAAAATCATGTCCACCGCGGTCACGCGTCCGCGCATTTCATCGGGCGTGGCGAGTTGCGTCAGCGTGGCACGGATGATCACACTGATCATGTCGCTCGCCCCCAGCAGCAGCAGCGCGATCAGAGATACCGTAAGGCTGCGCGAGACGCCGAAAATAATGGTGAAGATTCCGAACCCCGCAACCGACCACAGCAGCATGGGTCCTGACCGCCCGCGCAACGGCCGGTGCGCCAGCAACACTGCCATGATCGCCGCACCGACTCCAGGAGCGGTGCGCAGAAGCCCCAACCCCCACGGTCCCGTGTGCAGAATTTCGCGCGCATACACCGGAAGCAGAGCGACCGCTCCGCCCAGCAGCACGGCGAACAGATCCAGCGAAATCGCGCCCAGGATCAGCTTCTTTCTCCAAATGTAGTGGAGTCCTGCGAAAACGGTCTTCATCGTCATGCTCTTAGACGAATAAGCCTCCCGCGGTCGCACCTTCAGCTCCGGCTTGATGCGGAACGACGATACCGTCGCGCCAATCGCCGTCAACATTGCGACCACATAGACGACGGAAGGCCCGCGAAACGCCGCATAAAGAATCCCGCCGAACGATGGCCCGAGAATCGTTGCTGCCTGGAAGATGCTCGCATTCCACGCCACCGCATTCGGAAAGTGTTCCTGGGGAACCAGCTGTGGCAAAATGGACCGGCTGGCCGTGCTGTTAAACGACCGCACCACGCCGATCAGCACCAACACTACGTAGATCGAATGGACCGAGCGCCCGCCGCCTCGCGCCAGTGCAAGCAGCAAAGCAAAGCAGACCGCGTAACCGCCGTAGCAGGCCGAGAGCACATTGCGCCGCTCGAAACGGTCAGACGCGTGGCCGGAGATAGGGAACAGCAGAATTCCCGGCAGAAACTGCGCCAGACCCACATAGCCAAGATCGAGCGGCCGCTTGGTAATCTCATAGACTTGCCATCCCACGGCAACCGCCTGCATCTCAACGGCCGACACAATCAGGAAGCGAGCGACCTGAAACAACACGAATCCAGGATGTGTGAAGGCGGCGCGTCCAGCCCTGGCGTCGGAGGTCGCAGGCATGAACCTCTAATCTGACACAGAAAGCTGCGGATGTGCAGAGTGACGGGAACCATTTTTCCGGAGGACTGCTCGAGACGGGCTCAGGATTTCTCCGATGCCAGATACACCACAAGGGCGCTCAGTAGGGCCAGCACTCCGCAGCCGGAAATCAACAGGAGGAGATTCGTGTCGCCCTGTCCAGATCCAATGGGAAGAGTGGGAAGAAGAAGATGAAGCGCTCGTGGAGGCACGAGCTCTGACCACCACGACGCCCATTGCAGACCGTGGCGGTATTGCGACGCAACAAAGACTACGCCCACGAAAACAGTGACGACCCAGGCGAAAGTTTGCGCGATCGTGATGGGCCGGCTGACGCGCTCGGTCGCGGCGTTCCGGCGGCGCAGTTGCGCTCGCCACCACAGCAGGCTCGGTGACCCGCACAGCGCAGCGCGCTCCGATTCACTCTGCGCGTCTTGGAAGGTCTGCGTCACTAGAACGAGATCGCTACAGTTGCCGCAGGCATCCACGTGGGCGCGCAATTCCGGACCGCAGCCCTTGGGCCAGTGACCCGACTTCAAGGCCTGAGTGAGTTCCTTTTCGTAAGGGCACGTGCGAAACGTCATGCTTTCCGCCGATCTGCGTCAATCTGCTTCCGGAGCAGACGGGCAATTTTGCGCCGCGCCCGGAAAAGCAGCAGACGAATGCCAGCCGCGTTCAGGCCGGTAATCTCGGAGATCTCCCGGTGCGAATAGCCTTCGGCATGGGCCAGCCAAAGCAGCTGCCGCTCGCGCGGACGCATGCGTGCCAACGCGGGGTCGAGTATGGCCTGCGAGTCGATGCGCGACAATCCGTCGCGAGCCGCCAGAAGACGTTCAGGAACGTCTTCAATGCACGCTGCGCGCGGCCGTCTCCAGTGATCGCGCAAGAGATTGGTCGCAATGCGGTACAGGTAGCGCCGGTAGTTAACCTCGCCGCCTTCGGGGTGCGATGCGCACAAGAAGCGAAGATAGCTCTCCTGCATCAGGTCGTCAGCTAGTGCGGGGTTCCCCGAGGCACGCGCCAGATAAGCCCGCAACGCCGGTGCAGAGCGCTGATAGAAGCCGGCGAAGGCATCGCTGTCCATGGGCAGTTCGTCAGTTCGCGATGCCCCGCGACTCTCGACATTCGGGATGGCATATTCCCCGGTCGTATCAGTTTTCCTCATGGCTGCGTTCCCGAACAGCCCCGCCTTCAGGGTGCTGCGTGGATCGAGCAGCAAGTTGATTCTAGTTCCGTGTCCCGCTATCCGGCATCAGACCGAGATGCCGGGCCAGCACCCATGTGATTCCCGCTGAGATGATAAATCCGAGACCAGGCATCAGCACGACTGTGCCGATCACCAGCAAAACTTCGCTGCCATCGGGAAGGCTGTGCCGCAAGGAGAGCAGCCCGATGCCCAACAGTGTCATCACGACTCCAATCTGCAGCGGCGTGAGGACCCGGGCGACCGGACTTGGAACCGGCTGCTGGCGCTCGAAGCCGACTGCGATCGGCGTGGCTTCCAGGAATCGCTTGCCCGCGTCCGTGCCCATGTAGGTGAGCACTTCCTGTGAGGTGCCAAATCTCTCAATCAGCTTGCCGTGCACATCCGTCTGCAGCTTGAAAATGCGGCCCCAACGCCGGTTCTCCAGCAAAACATGCGTCAGCCATAGAAAGGCGCCAAGAATGCAAATGAAAATCAAGAACGGAACGCCATCGCTGATCAGTTCATGGTCAATTCCGGACTGCCTGCGTTCGGATATCTGAGGCCAGAGCTTGCGCTCCAGCGTTTGGCTTGGCGGCTCGCGTTCTCCGTGCAGATTGTTGAACAGATAGAAGTCGGGGTTTTGTGCGATCTCGGGATGCGCTTGCAGAAAGCGCCCCAACTCGGGATTGTTGCGGTTCACGTATTCTGTGTTCGATAGTAACGAAGGGTCTCTCGCCACGACTTCAGCCAGTGTAGGACTCACCCGCAACACTTGAAGAAGTTGGTCCTGCAGTGCGGCCAGATCTTTCTCGCTCATCTGCGGAGGATTGGCGGCCATTGCCGGTTGCGGGACACGCGGCGCCTGGGCAGCGCCGACAGCAGTGAACAATACTAGAACCGCTACGATCGACTGGACCATTTCCAGGTGCCGCCGCTGCTTTTGCATTTCGATGTTCCCTTCGTGAGCGGATTGCCTTGAAGCATCTCTAAACACACAACGAACGGGAGATGGGAATGGTTAACAACAATTTCCATAATTTTATGGTGCCTCACGCCACTAGCGGGGCATTGGCGATTCCCGCAGTCCCAAATACTCTCCGGTATCGCTCGATTTCTGCTGTCGGCCCCAGCGCCTTGGAATAATTGTCGGAAAGCTTCACCGCAGGCCGCCCTTCAACACTGGAAACTTTGCAGATCAGACTGATGGGATCAAAGCCCCCGCCAACGTTGGGATTGCATCCCCGAAAATCATTGGTCAGCAGAGTTCCCCACCCAGCGCTGAACCGAATGCGGCGCCCCGGCGTCCACTTGTTGCGATCATGGAAATCCGCAGCACTGAGGAAGTCGCCCGGGCTCGCGCCGCTCGCAACATTCCCGCCAAAATACGCATGCAGACCGAGAATCTGATCCACATCCAGCGTGTCCGACGCGATCAAAAGCTTCTCGCGAGGGTCCTTTCCGTGCGCCCGAAGCCATGCAATATATTCGTCGCCGGCAACGTATGGGTCTTTGCTGTCCACGCGCTGCCCGGTCCAGTCGGCCACCCAGCCGGGCGCGCCCGTCAGAAATTGCGTCGTCCCAAACGTGTCGGGCAGCAGTACGCGCAGAGCACCTTCATACGTCTGCTGCCACAACTCCAGCATGCGGTACTGCGATTCCTTCAGAGCCACATCATCGGGCACGAGTGCAGCCATCACCATTGGAATTTCATGGGCATTGGTTCCAATCGCTTCCAGATCATGCTTGTGCGCCAGGAACGCATTCGACGTCCCGATGAAATTGCTCCCCAGATTGGATGCCATGGCTTCGACTACATATTCCTGCCACAGAAAGCTGTGCCGGCGCCGTGTTCCAAAGTCGCCAACGTTCAGTCCGGGAACGCCGTGTAGCCGCTCAATCTTGCTCCACAACTTGGTTTTGGCCCGGGCGTAAAGAATGTCGAGCCCGAACTCGCTCAGCGTCTTCAGATTAGCCCGCGTCTTCAACTCATCCAGAATGGCCAGCGCATACAGCTCCCACATCGTGGTTTCAGTCCAAGCGCCTTCGAAGGTCAGATGGATCTGCCCGTCCTGCACCCGCAACCGATAATCCGATAAATGAAAGTCGCGCTCCAGCCACTCCAGAAATGCCGGCTCAAAAATTCCGCGCCGTCCATAAAACGTGTTGCCGGCCAGCCAGACCAGTTCCGACTTTCGAAACCGTTCTCCACGCACATGCTGCAGTTGCACCTTGAGCTCTTCGATGTTGATGATGTCGGCCATACGTACTGCGGAATGCCGATTAAACAGCGAGAACTCCACTCGAGTCTTCGGGAAATGCTTCCAGATAAACTGCAGCATCAACAGCTTGTAAAAATCCGTATCCAGCAACGACCGGATAACCGGATCGAGTTCCCAGTTGTGATTGTGCGCGCGTTCTGCAAAGTTGACGATCATCGGATGCGGGCAGTTTGAGTTTCGACAATATCACGGGCGTCATCCCGACCGCAGCCGTTTTTCAGGCGGGGGAGGATCTTGCGCGAGAGCTGCGGAACGAAATCTGCGAACCCCAGCCGCGAAGCGGCGGAACGTGAAAGCCCGGCACGGAAGTGCCGGGTGAGATTACGAAAAGCACGCGAGTCCCGCAGGGACGGCACAAGTTCTTAGGCGCACACTGAGTCAGAAGCCTAGCTCTTCGCCCCGACAAACTTCCGCTCCAGTCCCTCGTAAACTTCCTCCGCCCGCCGCAGCGCTTCCTGCACGTTGACGCAGATGTTTTCTTCCCCAATGACTTCCGCGAACTCCGCCTGATGAATGAGTTGCGCCGGCTGCTCCCGCGCTCCGCAGAGAATCAGCGTGCGCTTGCTCGCGTGCAATTGTTTGGCAATCTCTTCTATCGCAAACAGCCCAGTAGCATCCAGCGCGGTCATATTCCGCAGCCGCAAAATAACCACCGGCGGCAGCCGATGCAGGTTCTCGGTGACCGCCAGAATCTTGTCGGTCGCCCCAAACAAAAACGGCCCGTGAATGCGGAAGATAGTCGCGTAATAAGGAATATCCTTGTCCTGCAGAATGTGCACGCGCCCGTCTTCCACGTAGTCCTCGGTCACTTGGGACACGGTCGTGGTCGCAGCCACGCGGCTGATGAATAGCAACGCCGCCAGAATCATCCCCGCCTCGACCGCCACAGTAAGATCGGCAAATACGGTCAAGGCAAACGTCACCAGCCAGATGCTGATGTCCGTCTTAGTAAGCTTCAGCAGCTGCGGAATCTCGCGCCACTCGCCCATGTTGTAAGCGACGACCATCAGAATCCCCGCCAGCGCCGCCATCGGCACATAGCTCACCAGTGGCGCCGCAAACAACAGAATGCATAGCAGAGTAAGCGCGTGGATCATTCCCGCCACCGGCGACTGCGCGCCAGAGCGAATATTGGTCGCAGTCCGCGCAATGGCTCCGGTGGCCGGCAATCCCCCAAACATCGGCGAGAAGATGTTAGCCACGCCCTGCCCAATGAGCTCCACGTTGGGATTGTGCCGGTCGTTGCTCATCCGGTCCGACACGACGGCCGACATCAGCGATTCGATCGCGCCCAACATGGCTATCGTGAAGGCCGGTCCCAGGAGCCCGTGGATGAGGTCTGTGCGGAAGTGGGGGATTTGCCAGTGTGGCAGACCTGCCGGAATTCCCCCGAACCTCGTCCCGATGGTTTCCACCGGCAGCTTGAAGAAATAAACCGCACAAGTGGAAAGGAGCAGCGCAACGATCGGTCCCGGAATGCGAGGCGACAGCCCCCGGCAGATGATTAGCGTCAGCAAGGTAAACACTGCGAGCGCGGTCGCTTCCAACGACAGCGTATGAAAGTTGCCAGCGAGCGCTTCCACGCGTAGCCAGAACACTCCGGGAACTTTGTCGAGATGAAGTCCGAAAAAGTCTTTGATCTGGGTGCTAGCGATGAGCACCGCAATCCCATTCGTGAATCCGATGACGACCGGCCGCGGGATGAATTTCACGCCCGTGCCAAGCCCCGTAACACCCATGATCACCAGCAGCACGCCGGCCATCACGGTGCACATGAACAGCCCATCCACCCCGTGTACCGCGACAATCCCCGCGATCACTACGACAAAAGCGCCCGTCGGCCCGCCGATCTGCATCTTCGATCCGCCCAGCGCCGACACCAGAAACCCGGTGACGATGGCACAGTAAATCCCAGCCTGCGGCGTCAATCCCGAAGCAATGGCAAACGCCATCGCCAAGGGCAGCGCCACCAGCCCCACGGTAACTCCCGCGATCAGGTCAAGCAGAAATTTGTGTCGGTCGTAATCGCGAAGGCAAATCACCGACTTCGGCAGCCAATTCTCGCTCAGGAAAACACGCGCCATTCTGACATTATCGACCTGGCGGCTGGAATCGGGTAGATGACCGAGGTACGCAACTCATGCAGCCCCAGTTTCCGTGTTAAGGGGCGTACTGATGGGAATTTTCGTCGACGGGATTTGGGAAGGGCACGGCTTCCGGCCGTGCCGCCCGGGGCCTGCAAGGATGCGGGTTTTAGCCTCTGAGGCATTCCGCGCTGCTGCTGATTGTGAGCCTGTAGAATCCTCCCATGCAGCTCCTGCGAACCCTGGGATGGCTCGCCTGTGTGGTCTATTCGACCATCCCTTTGTTCTGGTTGATGGTCCATCCGCGAGCGCATCGCTGGCGGACGCGCGAGGCCTCGCCGTTCCGAGTGCTCGTCCCCGCCTGGATCGTCATGTGGATTGGCATGGGCGCGCTCACCAGCCCCTGGCGAAACACAACCTTCTACGCGACGCCTTGGGCTTGGGCTCCAGCCGCGCTTTTATTTGCCGTAGGAATCTCCATATATTCAAGCGCAGGAGCGCACTTCAGTTGGGCGCAGTTAGGCGGCCTGCCGGAAGTCCGCGCTGGCCACGAGGACGACCGCCTCGTGACCACCGGCATTCGCTCGCGAGTCCGCCACCCTGTCTATCTGGGCCATCTTTGCGAGATGCTGGGCTGGAGCGTGGGAACTGGTCTCGCCGTCTGCTGGCTATTGACGGCCTGGGCAATCGCCAGCGGCGCCGTAATGATTAGCCTGGAGGACGCCGAGTTGGAGAAGCGCTTCGGAGCAGAATACGTCGCTTATCGTCAGAGCGTCCACGCAGTATTGCCGAGGCTGCGCATATGATCCGATCATTCACAGCGATTCCCGAGCAGTAGTTATAATCCGACTTGGCTGAAAGCTGAGAGCTGACGGCTGATGCCTCCCTCATGCGCTTCGAACTCTTCATCGCGACCCGCTACCTGCGCGCCAAGCGTCGCCAGGCCTTCATCGGCATCATCACCGGCATCTCCGTCGCCGGAGTCGCCGCGGGCGTGGCTTCCCTCGTAGTCGCCATGGCCATCACCAACGGCTTTCGCCAGGACCTCCAGCAGCGCCTGCTGGGTTCCACTTCCCACATCAGCCTGCAGCGTATCGCCGATGACGGCATCCAAAACTGGCCCGCGCTCATGGAGCGCCTCTCGAAGCAGCCTCATGTCGTCGCGGCCGCTCCGGCAATCTTCGAGGAAGTCCTCATCGCACGCGGTCCGCGGGCGCGAGGCGCCGTGCTCAAAGGAATGATCCCTCGCTACGAGCGCAAAGTCGGAGATCTGTTATCGACAGTAAAAGAAGGCTCTGCAGTTGCCCTGGAAGAAAACCCCACCCCAGGGGATGCCCATGTGGGCGCGGGCGACTCGCCCGCGCCGCCCGCAGCCGACACTCAAAACAGTTCTCCCGATTCGCTGGAAGGGGTGCAGCAACGCGTTTCCGCCATGCCTCCCATTGTTCTCGGCAAGGACATGGCCGACAACCTCGGCGCCACAGTCGGCTCCGTGGTAATGGTGGTCAGTCCGCAGGGCGAGCTCACTCCCTTCGGCACGGTCCCCAAATACACCCGTTTCCACGTAGTCGGAATTTTCAGTTCCGGCTTCTTCGACTACGACTCCAATTGGGCCTTCGTTCGCCTGTCGGACGCGCAGAAATTGTTCGGCTTGGGCGACCTGATCTCCGTCATAGAGTTCAAAGTAGACGACATCTACCAGGCCGCCCCGATCTCGCGCAGCCTCGAAGACGCTGCCGGCAACGGTTTTATGGCCACCAACTGGCAGGAGCAGAACAAGGCCCTGTTCCACGCCCTCCGCCTGGAGCGCCTGGTCACCTTCATCACCATCGGCCTCATCGTCTTCGTAGCGGCTCTCAACATCCTGATCTCTCTCATCATGATGGTCATGGAGAAAACGAAAGACATTGCCGTGCTCATGTCCATGGGCACGCGCCAGGCGCAGGTGCGCAATCTTTTTATTGCGCAGGGTGTGCTGATTGGCGCCATCGGCACCGCCATCGGCCTGGTATTGGGATATGCCATCTCCTACGCCGGAGGACACTACCACGTGTTGACGCTGTCGCCCGAGGTCTACTCCATCGACTACGTCCCGTTCGCGCCAAGGGCGATCGACGGCGTGCTGGTCGCCTTGGTCGCAGTGGGAATCTCGTTTATAGCGACGCTGTATCCGTCGTGGTCGGCATCCCGCATCCTTCCGGCCGAGGCTCTGCGCTATGAATGAGAAACTCTTGGCCACGGATTCACGCGGATTTTCACGGATAACGCAAAGGCAGGTCTTTCGTGGGTGCGTGCGATCAGAATTCCTGCGAACTGAATTCCTGGGAGAACGGCATAGCAGAATCAACCCGACTCCAGCCGCGAAGCGGCGGCATGCATTAGCCCCGGACGGAAGTCCGGGGTACGCGATAAGAAATGGAACCCAGCCCCGGAGGGACGGCAGAAGTTATGCACTGGTTAGTCCCAGATCCCTTCTCGTGACCGAGGTCGAGGGGGCGATTTCGCAGTCGTCCTCCAATTTTCCACATCATTCTGAACTCGGACACGGCGAAACGGTTTCAAACCACCACTCACCACTCGAACTGCCCGCGAATACTGGCTTCACCGTAGGTCGGAATCCTCCGAACTTTAGCCCTTGGAACGAAAGAGACACGACTTGCATCTAACGGAACAAGAATCGATGCTTCGGGTGGAAGGCTTGAAGAAGGTTTTCCGGTCCGGCGAATCGGATCTGGTGCTCTTTGAAAATCTGTCGTTTGAGGTGAAGCGAGGCGAAATGCTCGCCATTGTGGGCGAATCCGGCGCAGGCAAGAGTACCTTGTTGCACATCGTGAGCGCTCTTGATCGCGCTTCCGCAGGTGACGTATACTGCGCCCACTTGCGATTGAACTCGTTATCGCACGACGAAGCCGCGAACTTTCGCAACCGGGAAACCGGCTTCGTATGGCAGTTCCACTATCTGCTGCCGGAATTCACGGCGGCCGAAAACGTTGCCATGCCGCTGCTGTTGCGAGGGCAGACGTGGCAGCAGGTCGAGCCAGAAGCTTCACGCTGGCTGCGTGAGGTCGGCCTGGAACAACGCGCGCATCATCGCTCAGGCGAGCTTTCAGGCGGAGAGCAGCAGCGGGTGGCTCTGGCCCGCGCGCTCATCACCGGCCCCAAGCTGCTGCTGGCCGATGAGCCCACGGGTGATCTCGACGGACACACCGCGGAAGCGGTTTTCGCTTTGATTGCGCGATTACATCGCGAGCATCAACTCACCTCCCTCATTGCCACGCATAACTTGTCGTTTGCCCGCCGCTGCCATCGTGTTTTGAGGTTGCAGCGAGGACGCATGGAAGAGATTCCGCCGGAGTCGTTGCCGGCGTAAGAAACTGGAAGCCGGGAACGAGGATTGGGAACGCAGATTAGAGAAATATGAGTAGGACCAAGTGCAAGAAAATGGCGCGAAGGGAAGTCTACGGAAAGGACTCGACAACCGTTCCTTCGGTAACGTGATCAAAGATTTGCGGAATCGTTTCAGTACTTGGGTTTTCAGGCCGTTTGATTGCATAATGGCGATAGAATAAGGTGAGCAGGCAGGGATCAGGTTCGGTAGATCGGGCGAGCAAGGCGGTTTCGACCAGGAAAGTCAGGGGGAAGGCATTATGTTTGAACGCTATACGGAGAAAGCCAGGCGCGTCATCTTTTTCGCACGCTACGAAGCTAGCCAGTTCGGGTCTCCTTATATCGAGACCGAACATCTGCTTCTCGGACTCCTGCGCGAAGACAAAGCCCTGACCAATCGTTTCCTGCGGTCCCATGCCTCGGTCGAATCCATCCGTAAGCAGATCGAGGGACACACCACGATCCGCGAGAAAGTCTCGACTTCGGTCGATCTTCCATTGAGTAATGAGTGCAAGCGAGTTCTGGCCTATGCTGCGGAAGAAGCCGAGCGCCTTTCGCACCGGCATATCGGCACAGAACATTTGCTGCTGGGTTTACTCAGAGAAGAGAAGTGCTTCGCCGCCGAGATTCTCCACGAGCGCGGCCTGCGCCTCTCCACCATCCGCGAGGAACTGGCCCGCAGCACGCAGGAAAAAGCTCAGCCCCAGCGCCAGCGTGAAAGTTCGCTGCTGTCGGAATTCTCGCGCGATTTGACCCAGGCCGCCATGGACAGCCAGTTGGATCCCCTGGTCGGTCGCGACGGCGAAGTCGACCGCGTTATCCAGATCCTCTGCCGCCGCACCAAGAACAATCCCGTGCT
>PLEA01000032.1 GCA_003136335.1 Acidobacteriaceae bacterium
AAATTATTCCGCACTAAGTACTTCGCGCACATTGACCTTGCGAAAACCCATGACGCCTGCGGAATCGCAATCTATGTTTCGCGGGGTGTCAAGATACTTCGCGGCATTGCCAAAGACCAGCACTACGAGGTTTGTCCGGAGATTCGCACGGCCTTACTGCCCCGAGTCGTGGCTCCCCCAAACGGAGAAATCCTAGCCCCCCGCAGTGCGCGGAGTTTTTTATGAACTTCATGACTTGGGAATGGCAATTTGGCAAGATCTCCTACGACTCCTGGGGCTCGCACGAGAGCATCCAGATCCTGCAATCGCAAGGTTATGAAGCGGAGCGTGGTCACGTCCGTCAGATAGCTCTGGAACCCCGTGATTAGGCCCTTGTCGCTGAAGGGCTTTCCGTTGTCCGGGAAGGACCAGAGTGAAATCGAGTTTCTTAAGCGCGTCGAGCGTGGCAATCCACTCATCGAAAAACGCGTTGCCCATGTATGCGGGCTGGCTCTCCATCAGGTCGCCGGTGCAAACGATCCGCTCCTTCGGTAGATACACGACCGTGTCGCCCCCGGTGTGGCCGCGCCCAAGAAAAAGAATCTGGATCTCGCGCTGGCCCTTTTGGAGGACCATTTTCGAGGTGTAGGTCACGTTGGGCGGGGTCGGCTTCACTTCTCGAAGCTGCTCCAAAAGCAATTGCGCGTCCGCGAGCTGCTTTTGGAGGTCGGCCTTTCGTCCGAGATCCTTCTCGTCTGCAATTTGCTTCTGAAGCGAATCGATTTGCGTCACTCTTCCCACCTGGTACGTTTTGAACGGCTCGCTCTCGAGTATGTTGAACGTCAGGATCGCCGTGCGCACGTATTCGTGGGCAATGATCTGAACATCGGGAGAAAAGATTTGGTTTCCATCCGTATGATCGTAGTGAAAGTGCGTGTTGATCACATAGCGGACCGGCTTGTTCGTGATGAGTTTCAAGTCTTCAAGGAGTTCTCGGGCGGTGGCCGGCGTGGTGCCGTCATCCACAAGCATCACGTCGTTGTCATTGACGATGAGAAAAGGACTGAAAAGCGTGTGGGAGACGAGCTACGCCGAGAGTACGACCTATCTAAGCTGAAGGGTGGGGTTCGCGGCAAGTACGTCGCACGTTACAAAGCTGGAACAAATCTAGTACTCCTCTCACCGGACGTGGCTGAATATTTCCCTGACGCACGATCCGTCAACAGGGCGTTGCGTAGCTTGATTCGAGTAGACAAGAAGCCTCTCCGTCAGGGGCACTGAGCGCGTGCCAGATTTAATTTGCGATGTTTCAAGCCGCGGACCAAGCAGGACTGAAACATCCCTTCGCCGGGGAGACCGTCACACTGCAAGACTCCGATGGCCAGCTTGTGGCCGAGAATCTGCCCTGGATGGACTACCCGAAACTTGATGTCGAGGGGAGCCCTGCAGTGGACAGGTACGGCAAACCAATAATAGAGCGCAAATTATTCCGCACTAAGTACTTTGCACACATCGACCTTGCAAAATCCCACGATGCCTGTGGGATCGCCATTTGTTATGTTTCGGGAAGTGTCAAGATGCTTCGGGGCACTGCCCAAGACCAGCACCACGAGGATTGTCCCCAGATTCGCAAGGTCTTACTGCTCCGAGTCGTGACGCCCTATCACTGAACGTTCACAATGTTCACGCAACCAAGCAATAAAAGAATTCGCCAGCCATCGACAGTCTCCGCTACATTTTCCAGGTACGCGGTTCTAACCTACAGCGTCCAATTCAAACAGACGGCGCCGGTGGCCGCTCCGGCGCGGAGGGCGTGGGTCCGCGAATTCGGCCAACCGTAGCCCACCTCAATGCTGTCGGACATGCTTTGCGAGCGAGAGAGCGATTCAGCCGCCACCGACCGTCTTGCTTGGTCATGACCACGATCATCAGCCCTTCTCGAGACGGCATCGTAGAGCCGTCCGCGCCTTCGTTCCAGTGATGACGGCATGCGCATCAACGCCACCTTTGCCTGGACGAATGGATTCTGAGGCTTTCATGTTTAACGACTGCGCTCTCATGACGGCCCCTAAATTCGGACCAATTGCCATAGGAAAGTTGATATCGGCAGTAAGTTGTGATAGGTTACATGTAACCCAACTTTTACCCAAAGCAGGTAGACTCATGGGAGCAAGGAAAAGGTCCAATTCGTCCCGCGATAAGGTCAGAGCTCATCGCTCTCGCTTGCGCCGGCAAGGCTTGCGGCCTATCCAGATTTGGGTACCCGATCTGCGCTCGCCCGCATTTGTGGAAGAAGCCCACAGGCAATCACTCGCTGTCGCCAGGAGTCCTCACGCCAGAGAGGATCAGGATTTTATCGATGCGATCACCAACCGGGTCGGAACGTGAAGCGGGGAGAGATTTGGACTGTTGCTGGTGGCAAGAACTACGTAGGAAAGCCCCGCCCAGTGGTGATCGTCCAAGACGACCGTTTCGACCTGACGGATTCTGTTACTGTGTGTGCCTTCACGACGGATACAACCGATGCTCCTCTTTTTCGGCTCCTCATCAAGTACAGCGAGACCA
>PLEA01000641.1 GCA_003136335.1 Acidobacteriaceae bacterium
GGTTTCACGCAAAGCGTAAGGAGTTTGCCTGCCGGAGTTAGGTTGCGGCTCCCGAGCGGGATTGGAAGAGGTTTCACACCGAGCGAAACGCCGCTTTCAAAGTTTCGCTCGTGCACGTTCTGCTGCGACTTCTTAAGTCGCTGGCAGCTCGCCAGGCTTAGAATCCCGTGTTCTGCGCGGCTGCTAGATTTCTTGCGGAGCGACGCCGTATTTTCGTCTTGGGAAACAAGCGCGCGCGCATTTTCAGCTTCGCTTTGTGGAACTGCGACTTTGAGTTGCCGATGGAACAATCGAGCAACTGAGCGATCTCATGGTGTTGATATCCTTCCACCTCATGCAAGGCAAAAATCCTTCGGCAGCCTTCCGGAAGCTCCTGGAGGGCGCGGCGCAAGGCAATGCGATCGACGACGCCGGAGAGGTCGGGGTCGCTCTTGCCGAAATCGCGATGCAAGGAAGGAGACTCAGCATTGACGGGTTCATCCAAAGAAACTGTGGGCGGAGATTTGCGCCGGCGAAGCTTCATCAGCACGGTATTGACGGCAACGCGATAGAGCCAAGTCGAGAAAGCAGCGTCCCCGCGGAATGAACCGACTGTGCGGAAGACCTGCAGGAAAGCTTCTTGCGTCAGATCTTCGGCCTCGGCGACATCCTTGGTCATAAGCAAGCAGACCGAATAAACGCGATTCTTGTGTTGCTGGAATAACGTCGCGAAGGCTTGTTCGTCGCCTGCCTGCGCGCGCCTTACCAGGTTAATCTGGGAGTCATCGCGACCTTTGACGCTGGCCGGGAGGACGTTCGCTTCTGTCGCAGAAATCACACAAGTTGCCACGTTTGATCTCCTTCTATCTGGAAAGTTCGCCCGTCGTAACTTCCGCGAGCATTGACAGCTTAGAAAAATAGCGGACAACCTTCTATCAGGGCACATCTGTAAACGGATGCAGGAGACGCTGTAAGTCTCTCGTGCGATCGGGTAGAAAAAAGAAGATCCGCGCCGGGCGCGGATCTTGGACTTACTTAGGTTGTGGGAGAAGGAACCGGCGTTTGTAGGGCAACAAACCGATTGACATTGAGCCCGTCAGTAAAGGTGAAATTCCACCTCCACACTAATCTGCACGTCCACGGGCTTGCCATCCTTGAGGGCAGGGTGAAAACGCCACTGGCGAAGGGCTTCAAGCGCTTTTGCATCGAGCCCCAGGCCCAGACCGCGAACCACTTTTATATCGCGAGGCTGTCCGGCCGAGTCGATAATTAACCAGAGAACGCAGGTTCCTTGCTTCTTGGCCTTTCGCGCCTCTTCCGTATAGTCGGGGTCGGGAGAAGAAATGGCTTCGGGCGCGGAAATGCCGCCACCCACCTTGTAAACTCCGCCACCGATTCCACCGCCGCTGCCTGCGCCAACGCCTGGCCCGTGACCCACGCCAACGCCGCCTCCCGAACCGGAACCGATGCCGCCGCCAGAACCGGTCCCATTAGAAGGAGGTGCCGAAGGCATTACGACCGCAGCAGACGTGCCCAGATTCAGCATCTTGTTTTCTGCCATGTGAACCTGTGGAGGAACCACAACCGTAGGTTCCACCGCGAGTCGAGGCTTTTCGTTGCGCATAACGATTGCAGGCGGAGTAATCTGCTGCATCGCCATCTTCGGCAAACGGCCTTTCGGCGCAGGCAGTTTATCGTGATCGCCGCCTCCTCCGCCGCCACTGACCAATTTCTTGGCAGTCGGCAAAACATAAGTTTCCGGCGAAGGTGCAATCAACGTCACCGTCTGATGCTCTGCAACTCGCTGCACAATTTCATGCCCAAAGAAAGCACCGCTCACGAGCAGGCCAATTAGAGCTATGTGGACGATAGCGGAAACCACAACTCCATTGGCACGGTAGTTATTGTATTGTCCCCAGATTTGTTCAGGTCCTTGGGAAACCCGCCCCCTGGGCCTGGGCTGCGGTCGCGTTGCATAACGGTTTCTAGTCATTGCTGGGGGAACCAGATTCAGAGCGGACTCTCCGTTAAAGGCAGAATTTTGATGGCTCGACATGTCGCGACCTCGCAAACGTGAAGCACTGTTGATCTTGCAAATAGATGCGAAAAGTCAAGGCTGGGTTTGCAGAGCGGAACTGCTCCAGCATTAACCGACGAGGCGACTTTTGTTTACGAAACGTCATACTGACTGTTCTTTAGCCCACGATCCATTTGGACCACGGAGTATAAAAACAAATGGTGGGATGAAACTAGTTCCCACCATTTGGGCTAGCCACAATTTCTGTGACTGGCAAACATCGAGAACAAATCCTTTTCATAGACGGCCGGCCAGAAGCAATACCAAAACAACTACGACGATGAGTCCGAACCCACCGCTCGGGTAATATCCCCAAGACCGACTGTACGGCCAGGTTGGCAAAGCGCCGAGCAGCAGCAGGACCAGAAGCACTAAAAGAATCGTGTACATTAAAACCTCCTCAATTTCTTTAGTGATTCTGCCGCCGCGGCGAAGCCGAGGCGGCAGTCTTTTCTTAACGTGACGCTGGCGCGGTTACGCTGTCGTCATTCTTGCTGGATTCCTTCTCACCCGAGTACTTCTTAACGGCGGACAGGAGAGGCTCAGCCGCCGCTGTCGCTTGCACTTTTCCGTTCAAAATCTCTTCGAAAGGCACCAGACTGCCGTACAGCAAGCGCGTTTCGTCCTTATCTTGAGTCAGAGCCGAACCGTTAAGATCAATTCCGGCGAAAAGACCGCGGGCGCGTGAATAAGTCAGCACTTCCGCTCTCAACTTGATATCAGTGTCCGCTCCTGCGTCACGGCCTACCGGGCCGGCAGCGGCAGAGGCATCGGCACCGAGTTTGAACTTGCTGGAAAGCAGGTGTTGCATACCCTGATCGTTGGTGACGATCATGACCAGGTCAACTGCCTGTCCTCCGAGTTGCAGACCCCAGCTTCCGCCAGTGATGGTGATCGGAGCTGGAGCGCTCCAACCAGTAGCAGTCCGACAGGTGGCTACACCCTTGCCGTGACTACCGCCGAAACCGACTGCAATCTTCACCATCGAGGGAATCACGGCGATGCATTTGGCGCTGCTCATGACCTTGTCTGGAATCGCTTTGTCCGGGACGGCCATGATTTCATTCAGGACATTGGCCGACGCTTCAATCCGCTTGTCAATGTCAGATCGATCTTTGGCAGCTGCCGAGTTGACGCCAATCAACAGGGAACAAATGCTCAGCACCAGGAGGGATCTGGGTGCTACTGAAAAACTTCGTCTCATTTTGGTGTACGTCCTCTTCTGTGCTCCAATTCGAGCACTTGCTTATTGTTCTGCGTGAACAAAACTACCGCTTGGGGGAAGCGGGTTCTATCCAGCGGAAGCAGTAAACGGAGGGGTATCTTTCCCGAGAAATTAGGGGGTGAACAGGAGACGCGGGGAGCGTGAGGTCTTCTACCCTTTGCAGATACAGGGTACACAGTATTGTGGCTCGTGACGTAGCCCACTAATCTGCAATCTCTACTCGACACAACGCCCCCCAAGCGGGTGCCGATCCTCTGGGACGGATTGGCACCTGCTCCTTCCAAAACAAGGGGTCTCCAGCGCTACAGGAATCGGGCTCCCCAAATACAGGCTCGCTCGGATATTTAGAAACATGTTCCTCCGTCACGATTGAAGGCGACCGACTTCAACTCGAAGGAAAATGTCGAGACGCAAGCGGTTGTAAATGCTCATGTACTGGTTGGCGACCCATACGAGAGCGAAAAACGCAACAATGTATCCCCGCCAATCCAGATAAAAAAACTTGTAGCGCGCGACAAAGAGTGCGCCGGCCGCGACGTCGTAGCTAAAGCAATACTCGCAGGTAAGTAAATAAAAGAACTTGCGGCGGATCAACGACCGGGCCTGGGCGCATTCCCTCTGGCAGTACTTGCGCGGCTCGCGAAACACTTCTTCATGCGTCACGGTCCAGGCGACACACGCGACCAGGATCCCCAATACCATGGCCATGCGACTTGCAGTCCTAATTCCATCAGCTTTTTAACGATGTGGGTGCGCCATAGGCAATTGAAACTTTGCCAGTACACACTTTCACCGATTCCAGTCCGGACGTTTTCTTTCTATTGTCAGTTTCGTAGGATGCTAGCGGCCGTGTCCTGAATAGAATTAGGAGTGACTGCACACGGCGGCCCTCGTGGGGACTTTGCAGTTTAACCGACTTGGAAGCCGTCCTTGGCCGCCGCATCCGCTTACCTGTGATCACCCCTACGGTTTCGTTCCTTACTACTAATCTCGCAAAACTCTACCGGCTCCAGTCGATGGTTCAATCCACGGAGCTACCGGAAGATTCGTCCGTAGATGTACCAATCGTCAAGAGTGCCCGCTTGCACCACGAACCTAGTGGAAGACGGTTGCCGGCAGGGGGGGACCAAGGAGATTAATGAGATCAATGAAGACCGTTTCTGTTTTATTAGTGGCTATCGCAATCGCGGCGACGCTGGCGTGCGCGGACAGGTCGAAAGCGCCCGATGTTGCAAGCGACATCCGGCACGCTCTGGACCAGGCTGGCCTGAACGACGTGAGTGTCAGTCAAGACCGAGACAAGTGCGTCGTGGCCCTCACAGGCAAAGTAAGAACAGACGAGATCAACGCCACTACCAGGAATACTAATGCCCAGTAAAGCATGGTTGTCTAGGCACGAACAGGTTGAAATCAAAGCCGATGAGCAGAAAGTGGACGAGCAGAAGACGAGCGAGCAGAAGGTCGAATACCGCGAGGCTGCCTGAGCGAAGCAACCGCCGCACACGCGGCGTTCTCTCAAACCGAGACTGGAACTCGTATTTTGTTATGCCTTTGGGAAGGAATGACAACCTCGACGATTGTACCGGGATTGGCATTGGCTAATCGCAAACTGCCGCCGAGTTCCGTGACGCGTTGTCTCATCCCGCCGATCCCAACCCCCACGCTGTCGGGCCGCAGTTGAACTACCTGATCCTCGATTCCCTTGCCGTCATCGCGCACCGTAACTTTGATGTGCCCATCATTTTCCAACAGGCTGATAGATCCATTCCGTGCTCCGGAATGCCGGAACATGTTGGTCAAGGCCTCCTGGATGATGCGGAAAATCGCAGTTTCCAGTTCTGACTTGAGCCGCCTGAGATCGGGGGGATTGACTTCCAGGCGAATCTCGATTCCGCTGCGTTCCGAGAGACCTTCCAAGTACCAGCGCAACGCAGAAACCAGGCCGACCTCGTCCAACAGAGGTGGATGCAGAAGATGCGAAATCGTCCGGACTTGTTGGATGGCGCGATCCACTAACTGACTCGCGTCGGCGGAAGCCTGACGCATGGCTGGAGATGAATCCTTGCAGAGGATTCCGTCCAGTATCATTTTGGCCGCAGCTAACTCTTGTCCCAGGCCGTCGTGAATTTCGCGAGCGATTCGGCGCCGTTCTTCGTCCTGCATGGTCATGAGGCGGCCGGAAAGGCGTCTCAGTTCGACGGTTCGCAGACCGACCATCCTTTCCAATTCGATTGCACTGTCACGGATCGATTGTTCCAGCACTTTGCTGTCGTGGATGTCAGAGCAAGTCCCATACCACTTGAGGATGTTCCCGTCCGGATCTCGAAGCGGGACAGCTCGAGCACGGAACCACCGGTATTGCTGGTCCGCACCGCGTATACGGTATTCGGACTCGTAGGCTTCACCGGACTGCACACATCGCATCCACTGCGTCAAACTCCGTTCCTTGTCGTCAGGATGCAGATACTCCATCCAGCCAAAGCCGACGGCGGAACCTGCCGCAGCACCCGTATATTCATAGAACCGGCTGCTGATGTAGTCCCTTGCACCATCCGCTTGTCTGCTGAAAATGATATCGGGGGCGGTGTGCACAATGGCATCAAGTTCCTGGTTTTTCTGGGCGAGATCGCTGTTGAGTTGCTGCAGTACCAGGGCCTTCTGTTCTAACTCAAGGGTACGATCCGTGACGCGTTGTTCGAGTTCATTGTTCAAGCGCTCCAGCTGCAGCTTCTTCCGGTGGAGTTCCGCGAATACTCTCACCTTCGCCCGCAAGACTTCGGGGACAATGGGGACAGAAAGATAATCGACTGCCCCATGCTGGTAGCCCTTGAGGCGGTCGAGGTCGGTCAGATGCACAGCGGAAACGAAGATGATGGCTGTTTTCTGAAAGCGCGGATGCTGGCGGATGATCTCGGCGAGTTCGAAGCCGTCGATCTCTGGCATGCTTACATCCATCAATACGACAGCTACATCAGTTTTGAGGAGCTTCTCGAGAGCCTCCTTG
>PLEA01000296.1 GCA_003136335.1 Acidobacteriaceae bacterium
CCCATGGCGCGGCGCACCCAGGCGTAGTAGCCGCCTTCGTAAGGCAGCGCGCTCGAAAGCTCGCCGATCATGAAGGCGGTCGGCAGGCTCCAGAGCAGCGGTGTGAGCAGCAGAATCAGGATGGCGCGGCCGTAGCCAGCGCCGTGCACGATGTCTTCCGTGCCATAGGTTCCACCCGACACCATAAAGAAGGTGGCGGCGACCAATGGCCACAACGTGAGGCGGACAAATTTTTTCCGGTTGGGTACGGCGGCGAGAGGCTGGGAATTTACGAGTTGTCGACGCGGGGCGCTAGCTGTTGCCAATTTCTATGTCTTCCTCCTCAAGCGACTCACTCTCACCACCGCGTCTCCCTTGACGTCTCGCGGCTCCCGGGTAAGAGCGATTCCCGGGCATTTCGGCGAAGTTAGTTCGCAGGTTTGAGATTACGGGAAATTTCCACAGATGCAAGATTTTTTTGAATGTTTTTTAAGAGATTTGGAAGCGACCGGCGTGGTACGGAGGTAATCGAGTGCCGAGTTGCGAAGAAAGTGTACGAGAGCTTCACTCAGTGGGAGGGCCGCCCAGTCGGGTTCGGCACACCTTCCAGCAGACGACGCCGCCAACGACGATTCCGAAATAGAAGCCAGAGAATAGACCAACGATCGGCAGCCACGCTTGGCTCTCTCCCAGGCGGCGCCATCCCGTGTACGAAGCCAAAAACGAGTTCATAAACCCGAGCAGGCACGACGCGGCGGCGGTGGCAACAGTTGCGCCTGCGCCCGCCGCCAGTCCGAAGAGGACGACGCCGACTTTCTGCGGCGCGCTCAGAGGTATGGCGTACATGAGGAGATGGTGTCGTAGGTGGCTGGCAAGGTCAAGTGCCCATCGGGAAACGGCCTCAGTGATCCTCGGTGTCCTCCGTGGTTAAGGCCTTCTACACCTTGCTCCACAACTCCGCGCGCGGGTCGTCGGGGTTCAGCTTGGCCAACTCGCGCAGCAGCTCTTTCGTCCGCTCGTCGCGCGGCATGGATACTGTGATGGTGATTTCGACGATCTCATCCCCGCGCGCGCCTTCCTTTGTTGCCGAAGGCACGCCCTTTTCCCGCAGCCGCAGCTTCTGGCCTGACTGCGTCCCCGGGGGAATTTTCAGCAGCGCTCGCCCGTCAATCGTGGGCACTTCGATCTTTGCGCCCAGCGCGGCCTCGGTGGCGCTCACCGGCACGGTCAGGTAGATGTCATCCCCGTCGCGCCGGAATACCGGATGCTCCTCGGTTCGGATGATCACATAGAGATCGCCCGGCGCCCCTCCGTGAGCCCCGGCGTTGCCCTTGCCTGGAATGCGAATGCGCTGTCCATCGCGCGTACCGGCCTTGGTGCGCACTTCGAGCGGCTCCGTTTTTGCGACGGTGCCTTCGCCATGGCAGGTGGGACAGGTCGTGAGATTTTTGCCTGTACCGTGGCACCGCGGACACTGGACGTTGAACTTCATTCGTCCACCGGTCTGCGTGATCTGGCCCGTCCCGTTGCATTCCGGACATTTGCCCGGAGCCTCCAGCGAACCCTGCCCGCGACAATTGGAGCAAACGTCGTGGCGCGAAACATTCAGACGCATCACGCCGCCGCGGATCGCGGTCCAGAAAGGAACGTTGACTTGATATTCGAGATCGGTGCCGGGCTCGGGACCTACGTCGGCCGCCGCCGCTCCGCGCCCTCCGCCGAAGATTCCTCCGAAGATGTCGCGGAAGCTGCCGCCGCCTCCTCCACCGCCGGTCTTGCGTCCACGCCCCGCGCTGTCGACCAAGTCGGAAAAATCGAACCCGCCAAAATCGAAGGGAACGCCTTGTCCCCCGTCCTGCGTCCCGCCGGGGAAGCCGCCAGGAAATCCGCTGCTGCCTCCCGAAGCGCCGCCCGCGCGCGCATAGGCCTCCGCCGTCGCTGGATCAATGTTGTCGGAGTAGAACCCAACCTGGTCGTAGATTTTGCGTTTCTTGGGATCGCTGAGAACTTCGTTGGCTTCGGAAAGAGACTTGAACTTCTCTTCGGCCGACTTGTCCCCGGGATTGACGTCAGGATGGTACTTGCGCGCCAGCTTGCGGAACGCCTTGCGGATCTCGTCGGCCGAGGCCGATTTCTTCACGCCGAGAATTTCGTAGTAGTCCTTTTTGGTGGTAGTCGCCATGGAACGCCATGTGAAATCGGATCACACATCAGCCGAGTCTAGTTCGGAATCCTGCGCTTTTTATCTTCTACTACGACTGCGAAATTCTTGAACTCGGGCACGTCCTCGTAGACCGGGACTGGCCGCGCTCCCGTATCAGTCGACACAAACACGAGCCATCGCCTCTCGTCCTCGGCAAGGCTCAAAAAATAAGTTTCCCCATTGACCTGAAAATCCATTCGATCCCCCCCTCAAAAGCCAGCCACGGATCACACGGATCTCCACGGATGATCTTGATTCGTGTAGATCCGCGAGAATCCGTGGCCAATTCGCTCGTCGTTACTTCTTTTCCTCGACGTCCACGTACTCAGCGTCGATCACGCCTTCGTCCTTTTTATGGCCCTGACCGTTGCCGTCGCCGCCGGCAGTTGCGCCCGGAGTTGGACCAGCACCCGGTCCCGCTCCCGGCGTCGGCTGCGCCGCTTTGTACATTTGTTCGGCCAGCTTGTGCGAAGCCTGGGTCAGGGTTTCGCGCGCCTTGTCCATGGTCGCCTTGTCGTTCGACTCCAGCGCCTTCTTGGCGTCGGCCACGGCGTTTTCGACGTCTCCGCGCTCTGAGCCGGAGATCTTCTCGCCCTGCTCGCGCAGCATCTTTTCAATGTTGTAAACCATGCTGTCGAGCTGGTTTTTGGCATCGATCAAATCGCGCTGGGCTTTGTCTTCAGCCGAGTGCGCGTCGGCTTCTTTCGCCATACGCTCGACTTCTTCCTTCGACAAGCCGGAAGACGACGTGATCGTAATCTTCTGGTCCTTCTGCGTGGCCGTATCTTTCGCAGTCACGTTCAGGATGCCGTTGGCGTCGATGTCGAACGTCACTTCAATCTGCGGCACGCCGCGCGGAGCCGGCGGAATTCCGGTCAGATGGAACTTGCCCAGAGTCCGGTTCTGCGCCGCCAGCGGACGTTCGCCCTGCAGCACGTGAACTTCAACCGAAGTCTGGCTGTCGGCCGCAGTCGAGAACGTCTCCGTCTTTTTCGTCGGGATCGTCGTATTGCGCGGGATCATCGGCGTTGCCACGCCGCCCAAGGTTTCAATTGCCAGCGACAGCGGAGTCACGTCGAGCAGCAGCAGATCCTTCACTTCGCCGCCCAGCACGCCACCCTGAATCGCCGCACCGATCGCGACCACTTCGTCGGGATTCACGCCCTTGTGGCCTTCGCGTCCAAACAAATCCTTCACCAGTTGCTGAATGCGCGGCATGCGCGTCTGTCCGCCGACCAGTACCACTTCGTTAATCTTGCTGGCATCTATGCCCGCATCTTTCATGCACTGCTTGCACGGACCGGCCGAGCGCTGAATGATGTCTTCCACCATGCCCTCGAGCTTCGCGCGCGTCAGCTTCTGCACCAAATGCTTCGGGCCGCTGGCGTCCGCCGTGATGAACGGCAGATTGATTTCGGTTTCCATGGTCGTCGAAAGCTCGATCTTCGCCCGCTCCGCCGCATCGCGCAGACGTTGCAAGGCCATCTCATTGCCCTTGCCACGCAGGTCGAGACCTTCGTTCTTTTTGAATTCGTCAATGAGCCAATCGACAATGCGCTGGTCGAGGTTGTCTCCGCCGAGGTGCGTGTCGCCATTGGTGGCCTTGACTTCAATCACGCCCTCGCCGACTTCCAGAATCGAAATGTCGAAGGTGCCTCCGCCGAAGTCGTAGACCGCGATGGTTTCGTCTTTTCCTTTGTCGAGCCCGTACGCGAGCGCCGCGGCCGTGGGCTCGTTGATGATGCGCTTCACTTCCAGGCCGGCGATCTGGCCGGCGTCCTTGGTCGCCTGCCGCTGGGCGTCATTGAAGTAAGCGGGCACGGTGATCACGGCCTCAGTGACCTTCTCGCCGAGATAGTCTTCCGCCGCTTTCTTCAGCTTTTGCAGGATCAGCGCCGAGATCTGCGGCGGCGTATGCTCCTTGCCCTGCGCCATCACGGCGACGTGGTCGCCCGACTGCACAACCTTGTAGGGCACCATCTTGAGCTCTTCGCTCACTTCGTTGTAGCGGCGTCCCATGAAGCGCTTGATCGAATAAACGGTATTCTCCGGGTTGGTGATGGCCTGCCGCTTGGCCACCTGTCCCACCAGTCGCTCGCCGGTCTTCGTGAAGCCGACCACCGAGGGCGTCGTTCGCCCTCCTTCTTCATTAGGGATCACTTTAGGCTCGCCGCCCTCCATGACCGCCACGCAGGAATTGGTAGTTCCCAAGTCAATCCCGATAATCTTTCCCATAAAACGCTCCTCCTGAACTTGATAAGTGCTTTAAAATCAATGCCAAGATGATTGCGCCAAGCCCCATGCTAAGACTTGAGTGCATCGTTGTCAATCTTTTAGATGTCTTAGCGATAGAAGAGGATGCGAAGGATTTTTTCTGCTTTTTTGGGTGTGTGGGTCCGGGTCTCCGACCCGGACCGGCCGAGCGAAGCTCGGCTAGCTTTGTGGCGAGCGCTACTTTTGGACTGCCCTGTCAGAGACTTGCAAAGGAATTTCAATCGAGCCAATCCGGTCAGTCGACAGATCATGGACTCCGATGCGGAGATAGACCTCGCCGGTAGGAACGTCTATCTCCTGATGCCGGGGCAGGCCGGTCTGCATAATCCGGTCATATTGAGCGGACTGTAACCAGCAGATCGCAGATGTGCTTCTGCGGGCTGCAGTTATAGAGCGTGCGCTGCTTCGGATCAGCGATCTGAATCCAATTCATCCAGGACTTGACGTTCGAGTTCTTGGGCACTAATAGCCAGCGTTCCTCGTAGATGCGTCCTTGCCCGTCCCTCGCAATGTGGCGCTCATTGACGAATGTCATGGTGGCACCGTCGGCGGTATATTTGGTCGCTTCGGTGTCCAGCGCAGCGGTGAAGGGCGCATGCGGAATTGGCGGAATGACGATACTCTCCAGGACTTCTCGCACCCCTCCATCCTGCGCCGCCGGACGCGAATGCTGCTGCTGAGCCTCTGGAGCCTGCGCCACGCACGGCAGGCTGAGTCGTAAGAGCATTCCCGCGATCGAAATTCCGGCGATCGAGATTCGCACGATCGAAGTTCGCAGCGGTAATTCCTTTCCGCTGATAGAGTGCTATTTCGGACTGCGGGCCCGCGTCAACGCTGTCCCATCGGGCGATGCAACTCAGTCTGTTTTGACGATCCACAAGGGCTCCCCGCCCAGCGAGTGGTAGAACCCCCATCCCGCCAGCGCCACCACGCTGAGCAATGCAAAGATAGAGGTTGTCATGTACCACGCCGAGAAGTCGGCGGAGAAAGGCACGTTGTCCATCAGATCGATGGTGAAGATCGCGCAGGCCAGAGGGACAAACCCGAAGCGCAGGACAATTAGCACGGCAATGGCATAGACGAGAATCTGCGTGGGCAACTCCACCGCCATGTAGGTGCTGCTCAGCCCGCGCGGCAGCGCGAGGATGGCGACAAAGACAACGGCTGCAATCCACTCCTTGCGCAGCAGAACCTTCAGCCCAAACAGCACAAAAAAGAAAATCAGCGTGGTTTGAATCGACTGCGGCCATTGCCGCAACCATGCTCCCATCGCCTCGCGGCCTCCCATCAGGCCTTCGGTCGCAAAGAGGAAGGGTGCCGCTCCCATGCGCATCATGGGGATGGAGCGAAGCTGGAAAATGAGAATCCAAACCACCCCCAGAACCACGCCGAAAAGAATGTCGCGGCCCACCAGCGGATCGCGCCCTTGCCCCGATAGCAGCCGGCTCCAGGAAATAATGGTCTGTGGCCAGTGACGCCTCACCCACGGTTCCACCGCCATGTATAGCATCCAGGTCACGCCCGAAACGAACAACCCGGTGCTGATCGCGATAATACAAAGGCCGATGGTGTCGCCGATGGTTGCAAAGTGGCTGCGGCACAAAAACAAACCCATCTCCATCGCAAACATCACCAGCGCCAGGCGGAGAGCTCCTTCTCGATCGCCTCTTCCCCGGCGGTAGTTCCATCGTGCAAGAAACCCCGATCCCACCAACAGCGTACACAGCAAGAGCAGCCCGAAAATTTTTCCGATCCACTGTCCGATGGTTTTCTTCTCCGTGCTCTTCTCACGCTCGGGCTTGGTCCAGCTACCGATGAGAGAAAAGAAAACCGGCTTGCCCTGAAACGCCGCTGCTTCAACCCGCAGCGGACGCGTCGTGCCCGGCCAGGTGCCAGTCCATGCCATGCGCGTGTCGGAGGCAGCCAGCGACGTCCAGGCGGGTTCCGATGGTTGTAATTTCGATGGGTCCAGGCCGGCCGCAGTGAAAAGTATGTTCCAGTCAAAGGGCGCAGCCGTGGGCGCAGTCGGTGCGGAGGCAGTTTCCTTCTTCTCCTCTTCTTTTTGTGGCGGTTGTTTTTGCGGCGGGATTGCCTGGAAATAGGTCAATCTCCCCTGCGGATCGAGCTCCAGATTGATCATGCCCGAGAGCACGGTGCGGGGATCGTCTCTGGTGACGATCCCCGGTGTCAGCAGATTGTCCAGGAAATCGCTCGCCACCAATGAATCGGGG
>PLEA01000026.1 GCA_003136335.1 Acidobacteriaceae bacterium
TCGGCGGGTACGCTGTTGAGGAGCTTCGTCCCATCCGAAAAGAGGACGATCGGGAGGTCACTCGCATCAGGCCCCAAAGCTTCGAGAAGGCGCTTGGTTTCTGGATCGTTGGCCGAGCCCTCAACGTCGATCCACTGATATGGAACGTGGCTGCGAGCCAGAAAATCTCTGAGTTCGTAGGATCGCGGAGACCATCGCGTGCCTAATACGCGAATCCCCTGAAAAGCTGGGCGATACGAAGCCTGCCAATCATCGAGCAGGTCGTCCAGTTGAGGGTAGAGGTNNGCGTTGGTGTCGGCGTAGGCGGTGAGCAGCGCCCGCTTGGCGTCGGGAAATATCTTCCGGGCCTCCTGTAGAAAGCCGACACCATCCATGCGAGGCATACGCTGATCCGCGAGCAGCAGGGCGACCCCGTCGTTGCGAACCTTTAAGCCCTTCAGCAGATCGAGCGCCCCTTCGGGGGAGTCGCTGCTGAGGACGCGATACTCAGCACCGTACTGCGATCGCAAATCGCGCTCGATGGCCCGCAGGACATCGGGATCGTCGTCGACGGTCAGCAAAATCGGCTTCGCCATTGTCGCTCGTGGACCTAAAGTTGAAGCAAGAGATTTTAGAAATCCAGATCCCAGAAACTCCGGACCCGAACAAACTGATTAGATACCGAAATCCGAATTCGGTCGCATCAAGATGGGGAGCCTCAGGCCAGGACATCGTCCAGTTCCAGTTCGTCCACGTAACACCAGACCCAGGACTCCCCAGGTTCATTGGAACGGATGAGGGGGTGCTGCGTTTTTTTGAAATGTTTGGTGGCGTGCTTGTTCTTCGACGAGTCGCAACAGCCCACGTGACCACAACTGAGACACAAGCGCAAGTGAACCCAGGTGTCCCCGGTCTTAACGCAGTCTTCACAGACGTGCTTGTTGGTTTCTCTGATTTTGATCTGGTTCAGGTGGGTGCATTCGTTCGGCATGGGTTCCTCCAGGAAAGTTCCTCTTGAAACTGGGTCAAGTGACCTCAGTCATGTAACGAAAGGACACCAGCACTGTCAAGAGGCGCGTCCTTCACTCACAATGATTCCAGAGGTCCTTCATCTGTGTTTCGGCCCGATTATTTATCTTGCGTGCTGACCATCGCGTCCACGATTCTGGTGGGGCGACGGTGCTGGGAGGGCTGGGCATTGGCTGGTCTCAATAGTGTGATCGTATGCATCATCGGCTTAAGAACCGACCAACTGGGCTTCATCCCCGCCAATGTATTCTGCATGGTGATGAGTGCGATTAATCTGCAGGCTTGGCGCAAGTCGAGAACGTCTTAGCTACTTTCGGCGGCTAAAGCCGCTGCTGACTTTGCGGCCCTCGCGGCGGNNTCAAAACGCAGCCGCGGGCTGAGTTTTTCAGCAGTCAGCCAGGAGCGAGGCACAGAGTATGCTGCCCTGTAGTTATTCTGCGATGAGCAGGTTCTCTGAAAAGGGCCAGCGCTCATCGATCCATTGACACTCGCAACGGAAGCCCGCATCGCGCGCCGTCTCGACAATCTCCTCGGCCGAATACTTGTGGCTGCTTTCCGTCCATATCGTTTCTCCTTCCTGAAACTCGACAGAGACCTCTGCCGCCGAAATAGTCACGATCTGTTTTCGCATTGATTGCAGGTGCATCTCCACACTACGAACTTCGGGATTGATCTTCGCCAGATGGCGGAAGTGGCGCAAATCAAAGTCGGCGCCGAGCTCGCGATTCGTTCGGGAGAGTAGGTTGAGATTGAAGGCGGCCGTCACCCCGAGTTCATCGTCGTAGGCTCCAAGCAGTTGCGCGGTGGATTTTTCCAGGTCTGCGCCCAGAAGCAAAGAGTCGCCCGACTGGAGAATGCTTCGGACTGCCCCCAGAAACTTCACCCCTGCGGGGCGATCAAAGTTCCCAATCGTACTGCCCAGGAACAGTACGAACAGGCGCTGACCGCTCTTGCGATACGACGCGACCTCCAGTAGTCCATCGAGATATTCACGCTCAAAACCCACAATGCTGATGGCGTCAATGTCACTCAGTTCGCGCTCGCACATGACCAGAGCGGAGCGAGATATTTCGACGGGATAATAGGACGTGCGCTGGCGCCGACAGAACGCTTCGAGCAGCCAGCGCGTTTTTTTACCGCTGCCACTTCCTAGTTCCGCCACGGCAACTGGCCCGGCAAGGCGGTCCACGATCTCATCCGCGTGGCGCCGCAGTAAACGCTCGTCAGCCCGCGTGAGCCCATACTGCGGCAGGCGGCTGATCACTTCAAAAAGAGCTGAACCGACATCGTCATACAGGTACTTGGAGGAAAGCTCTTTTTGTCCTGTCCGAGTAAGTCCGGCGCGAACGTCGGCAGCGAAGTCGTATGTGGCATTGCTAGGAATGGCGTGAACGAGCATTGCAAACTCCTCTACTCCAGTGATTCGGCAAGTCAGGTGATTCGACAATCAGTGATTCACGCAGCGGAACCCCGCGTATACGTATTGGTAATGCGCCTGAAACCAGTTGCGAAATGTGGGCCGCAGCATGCACGCGGCGGTGCGCGGCGAACCGCCCTTCATGACAAAATGTTTGCCATCGAAAAAATTACCTGAATAGCCGGGGTAGAACGGGAATGGCTCGAACCCATGAAATGGCGCGAAAACGCTGGAAGTCCACTCCCAGCCATTGCCTAACATGTCCTGTACGCCGAAAGCGCTGCGTCCCGCAGGAGAGGCATTTACCGGCGTCGGATTCCAATGGGTGAAATCAAAGTTGCCGAAAGTCGAATTCGGCGCTTCACGGCCCCACGGGTAATTTGTTTCGCCCCCGTCGGCTGTGCCATAGGCGGCGCGGTGCCAATGCTCTTCTGTGGGAAGTGCCTTCCCGGCCCAGCGCGCGTATGCGAGGGCCTCGGCATGACTGACATAAGCGGGCCAATCCATAGGGAGCGGGATTTTTTCGAACATTGCGCGGTAGAGCCATCCGTCAGGCGCCTTGGTCCAGAACACGGGATGCGAGACGGCATGCGCGGCCTTCCAGTTCCAGTCCTCGTCGTTCCAGAAAGCACGGGTTTCGTAGCCGCCGGCGGCCATGAATTCGAGGTATTGCCCGTTCGTCACCTCATACTCGTCAATCTCAAAGGCCGGCACCTGCACCGTGTGGGCTTCATACTCGTTATCCCAGCCGAAAGTTTCGCCTCCGCGCCGGAGGCCTAGGGTTGCAACGCCAGCCGGAATCTCAATCATCCGATGGGTCACAGCCTCGGTTAGTAGATGCCGTGGATTTTCTTGCGGAACTTTTCGGTCGAGCGGCAATTGATGCAGCATGTAGGCCAGCGTCTCGACGTGCATCAGGCGATGCTCAATTGCGACGTTGAGCAGAGTGTCGAGCGGAAAACCGTCGCGGCCCTGCCCGTATGATTCCAGACTTCCGTCCGCCAGTTTCTCGTCGAGAGCCGCGCGAATTTTGGTCACGTAGTCGCGCACAGCGTCGAGAGACGGCCAGTCCGACGGCTGGTCGGAGGGCAATCCGCCGCCCACCGGATCGATACCGAAGGCAAACAGGCGATCGAAATCCAGATGAAAACTCTTCAGACCCAGGACGTTTTCGTGGAGGAGATTCCAGTCAAACGCCTCCAGATGCCCTACATAAAAGATGATGCGGTGACGCTCGGGAATTGGCCGTTCGTAAAGGAAATTTGGTCGTACGATGTTGAAGAGTGCGTCACTTTGCGTGCGAGCATCGGAGACCCGCTCCAGTAGTTGACGACGGCCTGCGATCTCTTCTTGAGCAGCGAGCATTGGGCCTCCAAGTATATTGATTGGACGAGCATCCGACGAACGTGGATTCTCAAAATCCTCGCCCGCTTTCGGGTCGTTTCGCAAAGTAAAATAAAGAAGATGCGGATTCCGCTATTTCACGTTGACGCATTCGCCAACCAGCCGTTCCGCGGCAATCCGGCCGCAGTCTGCCCTCTTCAAGAGTGGTTAGATGACGAGTTGCTGCGCAAGGTCGCCACTGAAAATAATCTTTCTGAGACCGCCTTTTTCATTTCCAGGGGCGACCATTACGATCTCCGGTGGTTTACGCCCCGTTGCGAGGTTAAGCTGTGCGGCCACGCGACCCTTGCATCGGCTTACGTGGTATTGAATCTGCTGCAACCCGGGCTGCGAGCGGTTCGATTCGAGACGCGGCGCAGCGGGGCTTTGACCGTCAGCAAGGACGGCGAAATGTTCGCAATGGACTTGCCGGCGCTGTTCGGGAAGACTCGCGCGCATCCGCCAGAGGGGCTGATTGATGCTCTCGGACCGGGACCGTGTCCATCTGCTTTGCTGGAAGTGAATGACACGTATATTGCCGTGTACGACACCCAGGCTGCAATCCAAAACATCCGTCCTGATTTCGCGAAGCTGGAGGAACTTCATCCGTTTGCGGTCGCGGTGACGGCACCGGGGGAGGAGAGCGATTTCGTGTCGCGTTATTTTGCGCCCAGCTATGGAATCCCGGAAGATCCCGTGACCGGCTCGGCCCATTGTGCACTCACGCCATACTGGGCGGAGCGTTTGGGCATGACGCATCTTTATGCACGCCAAGTGTCGGAGCGCGGTGGTGAACTCTGGTGCGAAATGGCCGGAGCCCGAGTCATTCTCAAAGGGAATGCAGTGTTCACGCTGCAGGGGGCACTGCAAATCTGAATGACATTCGGGGAATTATCCACTTGACATACCCATACTAGTTTGGTAGGGTATGAGTATGAAAACCGAACCACAGCATGAGCTTTTCACGAATGAAGAAAAGGCTATCGCATTCTGGGAGAATCAGCGATGGCCTGATGGCGCGATCTGTCCTCATTGTGGTCTGGTAGGCGAAGCGTACAAGCTACAAGGCAAAAGCACTCGCCCCGGTCTGTGGAAATGCAAGGGATGCAGGAAACCGTTTACGGCAAAAATGCGCTCTATCTTTGAGGACTCGCATATCCCGATGCACAAGTGGATGTATGCCATCCATCTGATGTGCTCCTCCAAAAAGGGTATGAGTGCGTTCCAATTCCACAGAATGACGGCGACGTTTTACGGCGAAAAAGTCTCTTACCGCACGGCGTGGTTCATGTTCCATCGGATTCGATTCGCAATGACGCAGCATCCAATGGTCGAGAAACTGAGCGGCACAATCGAATGCGACGAGACCTATGTGGGCGGTAAAATTCGTGTAGGCACCTACAAACCCCGCGATGGGAAGAAACCAAAGTATCGTTCGCCGAGAGACAATAAGGCTTCCGTGTTTTCTGTTCTACAGCGTGGCGGCGATGTTCGCTCACGGCATGTCGAACGGGTCACGGCAGATAACCTCCGGCCCATCATAGACGAAATGATTGCCGAGGACGCACACGTAATGACGGACACTTCTACGGTGCTATCCAGCGCTCTCAAGAATCGGAAACACGATCAGGTAAACCACAGGCACGACGAATACGTTCGCTATGAAAATGGGAAGTGCATCACCACGAACACAGTGGAAGGCTATTTTAGCTTGCTGAAACGTGGCATCTACGGAACGTACCATCAGGTAGGGAAAGCCTACCTACAGCAGTATTTGAACGAATTTGATTTCAGGTACAACAGCCGAAAGATAACCGACATGGAGCGTTCATCGCTAGCGGTTAAGGCAACTGAGGGCAAGAGATTGACGCTCAAAAGGCCAGTCGGAAGGGTGGTCTAAATAACTTCGACGTTTACTAGTAAGCCACTTGACAGAGGTTTAAATATTTCGTGAATTTTTGATAACGAATTGGGTTGTTTATATCCAGATCAATACAAAGGGCTTACGCGATGGTGTACGGTCGGATATTATACTCCTAGTGTCAAGTGTGCTATTGCGCCCGCTTGCAGAATAAAGCTATCATGTCAATAGGTTTTACTGTCCGGTGAAACTCCGGGCGATACCCATGCTCAAGGGCTTATTGGGCAAGGAACAGCCACCGCAAGGTGGCTGTTTTTATTTGTGCCTAGGCCAAAGCGGTTGTCCGGTTACGCACGCTATCGCCCGATTTGGCTTGGTCAAATATGAAGTCACTACAATGGTCTCATGGGTGGCTTTAATGTTCCGCGTGAAAACCAATTTCACGTTGGACCCAAGTTTGTCATAGACCTTGACGTACACTTCATCCGCCACTACCACGCGGTGAATATTCGGATAAATGGCATCGGGCGTTCGCAAGACATCACAGATCCAAAACAAATCCTCGATTCGATCCAGCTCCCATTTGTAGGCATCCTCCTGTAGAGTACCCTCCTTCAACATGCGAACTAGAACGATCGGCCTAGCCGGATCGCCCTTCTTTTTGGGTTCGAGATTTAGAAACTTGGGGAAATTGTTTTCAATGATCTTTATTCTTCTCCCCCTGGGATCAACAATTGGGGAGTGGGCCAAAATGTCGCAACTGAATTTCTTAAAAGAATCCGTCAATCCAAGTTCGTTGTACGGGGGATGCTGGCAGCCCTTGCTGTGGAATACAAGCAAGTGGGCTACCGCCGGAACCGCGGTCGCGAGTTGTTCGCGGAGGTCGCCCATATTTGACGTGGTGCATAGTACCAGTAAAATCAGTTACCTATAACCACGTAACGGCCCAAGAAAATCATCCCCTTTTCTGGGTTATTCGATGTACAATTAACCCGACGTATCCGAAAGTGTTGGTGCGGACGACGAGATTCGAACTCGCAATGGGATGTTGACCTTCCGAGGGGGCATCCCAAACTAGGGTCCAAGCCTAGCGCGTATTCCAGTTCCGCCACGCCCGCGTGTTGACGGTCAGCGATCGGCTCGCCCTCCAAGACTTGCCTACTCGCTGGCCGTTTATTTACGCTTACCCCTTTCCAGTACCCTCGCCTCCATAGGTTTTGATAGATCAACGGATAGTATCTTGTCCTTTTCATTAAACACAGCAGCGTATTTGATAGTTTTTATCGGGAAAATCTTGTATGTCTTCAGAAATGACATACCCGAAAGCGAGGCATGGCTCTTACTAGCTGTAGTCTTTACAGAATAGGCATCTGGATCATTTTGCTTGATGAACTTTATGCCCATAAGCTGACGTTCCTTGTCGAAGAACAGAAGGGCATATTTAGAGTCACCCATGACGTTCTTCGCTACTGCTGTATTGAGGCCAATGATGCCACTGACACTCAACGTGACTGTAGGATCCTTAGGGCTAGGTTTTGAACTGCGCTTGAATTGCTCCCACATGTGGATGCACCCTCCGGTGATCTCCTCAGCTTAGGATGCAATTATAAGTGTTTGTACCAGGAGAGTCAACTACCCAAACTACTGCCCCAATTTTGGCCTATTTCGCGGAAGATTTAGAGGGTGTTTCTGTAATCCTAATTGTTGATTGTATCAGTCTTGCCGCTAGTTGATTAACATCAGGCTTCGGCGGATGCTTCTTAGTCTTGCGACGTTTCTTCATGGGAATACGATGCCATAGAATCCAAGTCATTTCCAGACCCCAGAAAATTCAAACTGAAGCACTACGTGTGCCGCGAGTACA
>PLEA01000394.1 GCA_003136335.1 Acidobacteriaceae bacterium
GGTGGGCGGAACGCAAGGCCGTTTCCGTCGAGCCGGATCTTAAATTACAATTCAGAGTTTTCGTGTGCTGCTGGCTCGTGGTTCCGGTGGCGTTCTTTTCGATTTCGCAGTCGAAGCTTCCCGGCTACATCCTTCCCGCAGTCCCCGCGGGTGCCTTACTGCTGGCGGATTATTTGCGCAGGCAACTCGAACAGGAGGAAGCCGTCTCGAAGGGGCTGGCCGTGTTGCATGCGCTTGTGGCATCGGCGCCAATTATTCCATCTCTGCTGATTGCTTATCTCATAACGGAGCACCGGCTGCCGGCGGGACGGCTCAAGCTTTTCGCGCTGGCGGTTGCCGTCGCGCTCTGCGCTGCCATTGCGCTGACGCTGGTCAGCCGGTTGCGCCTGCGCATGCTGCGCTTTGTCACTCTGATTCCGGTGGTGTTGTCGGTAGCGGCAGCGCTGAGGCTTGGTGCAACTGCGATCGATCAAAAGCTCTCGGCTCGACCGCTGGCGGTTCAGATCGCGGGCATGGAAACGCATCAGCTGCCGCTTGCGGTCTACGGCGTTTCCCGCGAGATGGAGTACGGGCTCACGTTTTATCGCAACCAGACGATTGTGCGCTACGAGTCGGGAAAAGTTCCGGCGGAAGAGCATTTGCTGGTTGCTCCGGCGACGTGGAAAGTCAATGTCGCAAAGCAAACATCGGGGCGACGCGTGTTGTTGCTCGGACACTACGCGGGGCAGGATGTGGATTATTACTGGGTCGCCGCTGCAGCGGCTAAGCCTTAGCCGTATGCTGCCAGCCGAAAGCCAGTCCAGCGAGGGAAGGGTTGTTCTCTGCGTCCTTTTCAGAGCCTGAGCGTCCTCGGCGGTTAAAGACTTTGACTGCAAAGATCGTGAAGAAATCGCGAAGTCCGCAAAGAAGCTTCCTTGAAGCCGGCATTCCACCTGCCGCACTTGGTGGAAGCCGCAGGGCGCTGTGTCCGTGGCGCGCTGGACAACCTTCCACGTGTAGGTACGGTGACGGATATCACCAAGAACCGTGAGTGGAAACACAGGCTGTTCGCTTGCCGTCTCCGCCTGTTGCTGCCGCTTGTTCGCCCGGTTTGCCTCTGGTCAGGGAACCCACTACACTCGGAATTTTGCCGCGATGCTGGCCGCTGTCCCTTTGCGGCTGCCGCTGCCGGAGCCCTTTGGAGATTCTCGACCTCAGGCACTTTTCTTCGGTTGACCTGCGTCCGCTGCTCGAAGACGAGACGCAGCTGTGGGCGCGTCAGCTCTCGTGGGATTATTCAGGCTCGGCGGAGATGATTCTCCGATATGTCGATGCGAAAATTCTGCCGGGATATGCGGCGGTGGATCGCGGGCGCGTCTTCGGCTACTCGTTTTTTGTGTACGAGGGCAACAAGGGAGTGATTGGCGACCTCTACGTCAGCAACGGTGGCCGGCTTCCCAATGCCCACGAGGTCGAATTGAGGCTGCTGACGCATGTCATCGAGACGTTGCAGCAGTCTCCGGGGATCCACCGTGTGGAGGCGCAACTACTGGCCCATGAGGCCAACTCAGTTTCGCGTCCCTTTCTGGAGACGGGATTTCAGCGGCATCCGCGGCTATTCATGACGTTAGCGTTAGGAAGCGCTGGGTTGGAGAAAGGTCCAGTCCATCCTGAAGTTGAAATCCGTCCGTGGACCGACGGCGACTACCAACCGTCCGCTGCGGTGATTACCGCGGCCTATCGCAGCCACGTCGATGCCCAGATCAACGATCAATATCACACCCTTAGCGGATCGCTGCGCTTCCTCAACAACATCGTGCGCTTCCCGGGATGCGGAGTGTTCGACGCCGAGGCGTCGTTCGTGGCGTTGGATCGGAAGGCGAAGAGTCTGATCGGACTGATTCTGTGCTCGCGCGTCCGCAAAGACGTCGGCCATGTCACCCAGGTCTGCCTGCTGCCGGAGTTTCGCTCGCGCGGGATTGGCGAGTCTTTGATGGCGGCCACCGAGGGCAATCTGCGGAAACGAAACTTCGTCCTGCTGTCGCTAACCGTGACAGAGGCAAACGCGCGGGCGGTTGCCCTTTACCGCCGCCTGCAGTTCGAGGAAAAAAGGATTTTTGATGCGTTCGTGTGGGAGGGGTGAAGCAGTTCTTGGCTGTTGGCTCTTGGCCTTTAGCTCTGTCGTGTCGATGATCGCGGGAGCGTTCCGAGAATCGTTCCGGTAGTGAGATTGAGGTTCAAGCTAACTAAGAGCCAAGGTAGAAGGCTTTTGGCTATTGGCCTTTAGCTTTGTGGTGGCCAACGATTGCAGGTGTTGACGAGAATCGCTCCGGGTTGAGGTTTAAGCCAAAGGCCAAGAGCCAAAAGCTATCTTCTCAACACCCACATCGCCCAGCCCGCCACCAGCACTCCGCCCAGAAACATTGCGAAACAATAGAGGCCGTAGCGCAGCATGTCGCGTGTGGTCTGGCGGTGGGTAATGCCGAAGACGATGGAAGCGAACAGCGCAAACACCGCCGCCGCGCTGAAATGATTGAGTGTGATGTTCACCGCGTGTGTCTCCGCGAAGAGGTTTTAACTGGGAACTGACAACCGGTAACTGGCAACTGTTTCACTGTTTCTTTCCGATGGCAATGTGATAGGCATCAGCGACGGCAATAAAGTTCAGCAAGCCCGCGACAATCATAAATTTTGTCCCATAGTCGGCGGTGGCGAATGCGATGGCGCCCTGGCCCCAGTCCATGGCCATCGTCACAATGTACAAACCGCCCGCGCCTACGTCGCCGATGAAACCCAGAATGTCGAGAATATCGCCGCCATTCGCTTTGTAAATACGGCCTTGCATCGCCAGTCCGAGTACGAAGAGGGTTGCAATCGATACCAACAGCAGCAGGCCGCGAATCCAGCGCTTCTGGATCATGTGGCCTGCGCCGGGAATTAGCCAGCCCACTGCAGGCGCCACCACGGCCATGATGCTCGCCGGTTGGGCTTGCACTACTCTCGTTTTTTCTGAGGTGGAAGTTGCCATTCAGATGTTCACAATCTCGATTTGGATTTTTCCGGTGACTTCAGCGGACTTGGCGCGTACCAGCACATTCACTTCGCTGCGCACGCCAAACTCCGGCAAGTAGATGCCGGGCTCGATGGAGAAGCAGGAGTTGGGAAGAATCTGCCGCTCGTCGTGAATTTCCAGGTCGTCCATGTTGGCGCCGTTGGAATGGACGTCGGTCCCGATGGAATGTCCGGTGCGATGGATAAAATAATCGCCGTAGCCGGCTTTCTGGATATGCCCGCGGGTGGCGTGATCGACTTCCCATCCGGCAATGCGGCGTCCGGCATGGATGGCGTCGACGACGGTCTTCACGCCGGCGTCGCGCGCACCGCGCACGATCTCGAAAATTTCATGCATGCGCCCCGACGGCGTTCCGCCCACGAAACCCATCCACGTAACGTCGTAGTATACCGAATTGGGCGTGTTCTTCTTGCCCCAGACATCGAGCAGGATGAGATCGCCCTCGCGAATGGGCACGGGGTGATCGGCGTGCGGCTCGTAGTGCGGGTTGCCGGCGTTCGCATTGACGGCCACAATCGGCGGATCGTCGGTCAACAGGTTCTCCCTGCGAAAGGCCTCCATGAACCACTGCTGGATTTCGTGTTCCTTGGTGCCTCCGTTGCGGACGCGCCTGCCAATTTCTTTGAACGCCGCCGCCACAATGGAATCGACGCTGTCNNCCGCGCAGCAGGTCGATGGTGCCGCCATCCACCAGCGAGATGGTGAAAACGATGTTATTGGGCGAGTACTGCATGGCGAGGTCGAGATAGTTCGCCAGGATGGTCTTCAGTTTGTCGAACAATTCCTGCCAACCGGAATACTGGTGTTTCTTGCCGGGCAGGGAATCGAGGTGTCCGGCTTCGATCTTGTGCACGAGCTTTACCGGTTCGCCCTCGGCAGGGATCAGATAAAACCAGCGCCGCGTCACCATCAGGTTCGCGGGCAAGCCAAGGACGCGGTAGGCAATGGGATCGCGATGATGGTGGTCGTAGAACAGCCACGCGTCAATGTTGCGTTCGCGCAGCGCAGATTGAATGGCAGCCAGGTCCATGGAGAAACATCTATTGTAAACAAGAGGAAGGATTTGGGCGAATCAGGGAGCGGGCAGCTATGTGGGACAGCCGCCCCCGGGCTGTCCGGTCGAGCGAAGCTGGAGAGCCTCGCCGCCACGTTTGGGCGCGAGCGATCTAAAAGATCGCTCGGATCATCCTCCAAGCAAATCGTCCCGGACTTTTTTTGCTACACTCAGCCAGAAATCCGCGATGCCCGAACTCCTCCCAGTCAAACGCGCCCGTATCGAATCGATTGACGTCGTCCGTGGGGTCATCATGATTCTGATGGCCCTCGATCATGTGCGGGACTTCTTCGGCAACCCCGGCGTGAGTCCCACCGACCTCGGCGCGACCAGCATCCCGCTGTTCTTTACGCGCTGGATCACGCATTTCTGTGCGCCTGTGTTCTTCCTGCTGACCGGCACGGGAGCGTATCTCTCGCTGCGTAAAAAATCGAAGGCCGAGCTGGTGCGATTCCTGTTCACGCGCGGTCTATGGCTGATTTTTCTGGAGTTGGTCGTCGTCCGCTGCCTTGGCTGGCAGTTCAACTTCGACTACCACGTGATGATCCTGAATGTCTTGTGGGCGCTGGGCTGGGCGATGATCGCGCTGTCGGGACTGGTCTATCTGCCAGATTGGGCAGTCGCTACGTTTGGCCTAATGATGATCGCAGGCCACAATCTGCTCGATTCCGTGGAGACCTCTAATCCGCTTTGGTCCATCCTGCACTCCCCCAATTTCCTCGTGAACGATCCGCGGCACATCGTCTTCGTGGCTTATCCGCTCATTCCCTGGATTGGAGTCACGGCGGCAGGCTACGCTCTCGGACAGATCTACGGTTGGCCGTCGGCACGCCGCCGGGCGTTCCTGTTGCCCGCGGGCATCGGCCTGAGTTCGGCTTTCATAATCTTGCGCGCGATCAACATCTACGGCGATCCGCAGCGCTGGAGCACGCAGACATCCGCGGCTTTCACTGTTCTCTCATTCTTGAATACCACGAAATATCCGCCCTCATTGCTTTTTCTGTTGATGACTTTGGGCCCGGCGCTGCTCTTCCTGCGAGCGGTGGATGCCGGGACGCCGCGATGGTTGCGCCCCGCGCTCATCGTCGGCAAAGTGCCGATGTTTTATTACCTGCTGCACGTTCCAATCATCCATCTGCTCGCCATCGCGGTGTGCTATGCGCGCTACGGGCAGGCGCATTGGATGTTCGAATCCACCAACCTCGGTCAGTTCCCCGTCACTCCCCCGCCGGGATGGAGGTACTCGCTGCCAATTGTCTACCTGGTGTGGGGAATCGTGGTGCTGACCCTCTATCCGCCGTGCCGTTGGTTTGCGGCGTTGAAGCAGCGTCGCAGCGATGCCTGGCTGAGTTATCTCTGATGTCTGAAGTGCGTTGCTCCAGCCGCGGAGGGGCGGCATGTGGAAGCCCGGCACGGGAAGTGCCGGGAGAGTAGGAAAAGAACGCGAGTCCCGCAGAGACGGCACAAGTCTGTCACGAGCGTTCGATTGTGTGTGCTAGAACCTGCCTCTTCGCCATCGCCGGCAACGTCTCGCAGGCCGTCCGCAACACCAGCCGCGGAGCGCGTCCGCGAATCTTCATCAGATAGGGCACGGTATGCCTGGCGTCATACTTTGCAGTTTCTCGCAGCAGCCAGCCCAGGCCCTTCTGCACCATGTCGTCCTCATCGGCGAGCAGGGAGTCAGAAAGCTTCACGATCTTGGGGAAAAACATTTTCGCCCGCGCCCCGCGAATTAGCGCCACGCAGGCCGCTCGCCGGTGCCAGCGATGGGACGATTTCGCCCAGCGAAATACATCCCTGACCCGCGCCGGATTCGCCGCCACCATCGGTGCAATCAGGTAGTGCACCAGCGCATCATGATCGGCCCAACTGCTGATGCGGTCGAGCCAGGATTCGAACAGCTTGAACTCGCGGTCGCCAAACTGCGCGTCCATCTTTTCCAGAAGAAACACCGCAGCAACTTTTTCTTCAAGCACTTCACCGAAGAATAGCTTGTCGGCGACTCTCACCAGAAAATAGAAGTCGCGCTCCCGCAAAATCTCCCGTCGGTTGCTGCGCATGACGCGCCGAAGATCGCCCGTATACCAACCGTGCGACTTGATTTCTTCTCTGAAGAACCATTGCACTCCGGCTGCATGCTCAGAAGAGCCGCCGTCTTGCAACAAGCGCCGAATCTGAGCCGCGACTTCCGCCGGTGTGGACTTGCGGGAGAACATCGAATTCCAAGCTATCAAAAAAGGCGGCCCGCCGAGGCCGCCGGTGTCTTCTCGTACTGACGGTTCTTATGCGGCGCGAGTCGTGACGGTCGCCGGCCGGTAACCGCACTCCCGGGCCTTTCTGAGCGCTTGGGTGGCTTCTTCTGGAGAGATCAGCGGAATGGTTTGTACCGATTTACAGGCGCCGCCCGCCGCGAACGCCATGGCGATCGCCGCGGCGCTTACGTTATCCGGCAAGTCTACAATCACGACGACATCGTAGTCTCCGAATGAAAACCACGCGGCTTCAATCTTGCCTCCCAGTTTCTCGATCGCGGGCCGTACGGCTTCGATCCGGTTTTGCGGATTCGCTACCAATGCTTCCCAGCCTTCTTGGGAATACGCGACTTGCTGAAGGTAATGTGGCATAGAGCCTCCTTCTGATTCCGCTAACTGGGGCCGAATCATTCCAGAGGCCGAAGCCGAAGTCAAGAAGTCACATTTGCATCCCGCCGCGCAAACTTGTCATACACCCACAGCGCCACGGCGGTGGCCAGTCCCACCCCAGTTATCCAAAACCAAATCATTGCCGGCCGGTGTTGCACTTCCCCGAAGTGATGTAGTAGAAATCCGCCAAACGGGCCTCCGATGAGCGATCCAATGCCGATGGGCACGAAGGCAAATCCCATGTACGTCCCCTGCTGGCCCGGAGGCGCAAGCCGCGAGATGTATTCGTAGTAGCGCGGCGCTTGGATGATCTCGCCCAGTGCCAGGAAAAATAGCGAGAAGACCGCGCCCCAGATGGTTGGCCGGAACGCAAGGATCAACCACGACAGCGACGTAATCACGGTACCCAAAATAACGGCGGCAAAGGCCGGCACCTGGCGCGTAAGGAAATTTACCGCCAGGGTCAGGCAGATTACGGTCAGCCCATCGACGACGAGAATGATTTCGACATCCGAATGTGGGTTGATGAAGCCGTGGATGAAGCCAGGCAAACTGATGTACTGCTGCCAGAAGACGATCCAATAGCCGGTGAAGATCACAAGAAACCACATAAACCGGCTGATGCCCGCAAGCATAATTACGAGGAAGCCGATCCAGATCCACCCGGGCACGCTCCACTCTGGTTTCACCCAAAGCGCGATCCGCAGCAACAAGGCGGCCAGCAATACCGGCAAGACCAGCCGGTAATTTCCCAACACCACGCAGAAATTCCGCGCCACCGTCGCGATTGAGGGCGGCGGCGCATCGCCGGCCTTGCGCGGCTCGCGGAAGAAGAGCAGGACCACAAAAAACATCGCAAAGACGCTGAGCGCGGCCACACGGTAAACGTTCTCGACACCCAGGTGGCGATGAGCCCAGGAAGCAAAATAAGGCCCGGCGGCGCCGCCAATGTTGACCATCGTGTAGTAAATCGAGTAGCCGATGGAGCGGACGTTCTCTTTCGAGGCCCGCGCCGTTGTGCCGACGACACAAGGCTTGACCAGCGACACGCCGAGCGCGGGAAGGATGAGGATGAAACCGACGAACAGTCCGAGCGGCACCGCGTTGCGCACCGGCGCCAGCCACGACGCCCCAATCGAACCGATCAGAAAATACGAGGCGCCGAGAATCAGATACGCCACCGAAAGAGCGCGGCGAAATCCCAGGCGGTCGGCGGCAGCCCCGCCGAAAATCGCGAGGAACCAAACCATGCCGCCAAAGATGCCTGTTAGCGTGCCGGTCTGCTCGGTCGAGAAATTCAGCTGCTCTTGCAGGTAAAGGGCAAGCGAGGCAAATGCCCCGTAGTATGCGAGCCGCTCAAAAATCTCGGTAATATTCGCGATCCAGAACGGCCGCTCGAACCCAGTGCGGATTTCCTCGAAGCGTTGCGAGAAAGGCAAAGTGGCTCCTATGGTTGTATGGCGTGGGCGCCCCTGCCCGCGATTAGCCGCGCAGTCGATCCCGAACTTGCTCGGCCGAAAGCCCGGCCACGCGAATAACTTTATTCCGGCTCGTCTGGCCGGAGGCAATGGTAACGGAAGATCGCCGCACCTTCAAAAGTTTGGCGAAGAATTCGATGCAGGCCTCATTGGCCCGACCCTCGACCGGAGGCGCGGTCAGCGAGACTTTCAGCGCATCGCCTAGTTGGCCGGTGATGGCGTTCTTCTTCGCGTGCGGCTGAACTTTGACGGCGAAGCTGACGCCTCGGGCGGTTTCGTGAATCAAAAGCATGATTCACCATAGAGTCACAGAAGCCACAGAGAAGAAGCTCTCTGGTTAGGTTTTTGTTCTTTCCCCGAAAATCGCCGTCCCTACGCGCACGCAAGTCGAGCCTTCTTCGATCGCGACCTCGAAGTCGTGCGACATGCCCATGGAAAGAACGTTCATGCCAACCGCAGGCAGCTCACGTGCAGCGATCGCATCGCGCAGTTCGCGCATCTGGCGGAAGTAGGGTCGCGCGTCCTCGGGATTTTCGGTGAACGGAGGCACGGTCATCAGCCCGTGAAACTCCAGCGCTTCGAGCCGCGGAGCGGCCAGCAACAGTTCTTCCAGTTCGCGCGAATCCGGCGCGACTCCACTCTTTGCCGCCTCGCCGCCGACGTTGATTTCGATCAGCACGCTCAACTTCTTGCCCAGGCTTGCTGCCGCCGCATCCAGTTTCTCGGCCAGCTTCACGGAATCGACTGAATCTACCGCGCGGAACAGTTCTGCCGACTTGCTGGCCTTGTTCGTCTGCAAGTGTCCGATCATGTGCCACTCGGCTCCAGCCAAATCGGACAGCGCGTTCGCCTTCCCGTCAAACTCCTGCACGCGGTTTTCTCCGAACAGGCGCAGTCCGGCAGCGTGGGCTTCGCGAATGCGCTCTGGCGGATGCGTCTTGCTCACCGCCATCAGTGCGATTTCGTCGAGACGCCGCTTGGCGCGCCGTGCGACCTCAGCGACGCGTTGGCGCACCCCCGCAATGTTCTCAGGAATAGACATAAAGAACTGAACCACGGAGGACACAGAGTTACACCGAGGACTCGACTAAGTCCTTCTTTTAACTCGATGTCTCCCGGCCCGGTTCACGAGCTCACATGATCGCCGTCGGCGGCGCCGGTTCGTTTGGATCTCCGGCGCTGGAAAGCGGTAACCAGATCAGCAACGCCGCCAGCAGAGCTATCACTCCCATTCCCGCAAGATACAGGGGATGTTCAAAGATTTTCGCCGACGTGATCCGCATAGACCAGTCTGAGGCGGTTTTAAGCCATGACTGGTGGGCAAACGACATTGCGATCAGCGCCGCCCAAAGAAGCCCAAAGACCGATTCGCCAGCGATCAACCCTGATGCCGTGAGAACGCCAGCATTCTCCACCCGTGCTCTCTGTGCCTCATTGAATCCGCGACGCTTGGCCAGCCAATCTCCGAGCGCGCGGAAAACCCCGCCGATGAAGATGGCGAATGTCGTCTCGAACGGAAGATACATGCCAACCGCCACCAGCATGGGACTCTTCACCTTGAACATGATCATCGCGATGCCAAGAAGAATTCCAACTACAACCAGCGGCCAAGGCATATCGCCTCCTACGATGCCGATGGCGAGGGTGGCCATCAATCCGGCTTGAGGCGCCGAAAGCTGGCGGCTGCCGAAGCCGAATGCGGTGTCCAGTAGATAAAGAGGCCAATACATAGCCAAGCTTGCGACTACCACGGCGATCAGTTCTGCCATCTGAATCTTGCGTGGCGTACCTCCTAAGATGTAACCGACTTTGAAGTCCTGCAGCAGTTCGCCCGCTACCGAGGATGAAACACAAACTACCGCGGCAACGCCCAACACGGCCGCCACTCCCGGCCCTCCCGAAACGCCCAGAGAGACCATAAGAAGCGCCGCAATCAGCAAAGTGGACAGGGTCAACCCGGAAACTGGATTGTTGGAAGAACCAATAAAGCCGACGAGACTGCCCGAAACCGTGGCCATGAAGAAGCCGACAACCAGCATGACAACTGCCGCCAAAACTGCCGGCCAAACCAGACCTGATATGCGGATGTAGAGGATGCACATGAGCACGAACATCAACCCAATTAAACCGAAGACTGCTTTTGAGCTCATGTATTGCTCGGTGCGAGAGAGCTGGGCCCGCTGGTCGGCGGTCTGGCGCAAATCCGATAATGCCCGGCCAATGCCTGCCGTGAGACTCTTTCCCATTTTGAAGAGCGTGTAAGCCGCACCCACCAGCATTCCGCCGACGGCAATAGGGCGTACCACAAACTTCCATACTGCGATCGACATGTTCGCCCAATTGTCGGGCGTATCCGCTGGAAGGTACTGCTTGATTTGCGGTCCCAGGAAAAAAATGAGCAATGGGACCATCAATCCCCAAGCCAGGACACCTCCGGCAAACTGGATCGAAGCCAGCCGCAATCCAATGATGTAACCCACCCCCAGATACGCCGGACTCACACTCGGAGCCGCAAAGGTGCTGGTCCCGCCCGCTGCCAGGATGTTTGCACTGCCCGTCGTGCCCAGACGTACTTGACTGCGTCCCAGATTGCCAACGGCAAAATGAATGTCCTTATCGGCGGCGAACAAACCAAAGCGCCCCAGCAGGTACACCACGCCGCCCACGCCGATATTCCAGAAAAGATATTTTGCCGCCTCGGCGCCCCGCCGCCCTGCCTTATGAATTTCTGCCGCAGCGACCGACTCAGGGAAAGGCAGTTCCGGATCTTCCACCATGACGCGCCTCACTAATGAAATGAAAAGCACGCCTAGAATGCTGCCTACCATCATCAGTGCGGTCGACTTCCAGTATGCGTCGGCTGGCCGGAAGGACGGCCACGCTTTGGCGATGACAAAGGCAGGGATGGTGAAAATCGCTCCGGCAGCGAGGCCTTCTCCGATGGTGCCTGCGGTGCGAGCAATATTTTCTTCCAGCAGCGATCCCTTCCACGCCCGCATGGCCGCCATTGCGATCACGGCAGCGGGATAGGTGGCCGCAATCGTGATACCAGCCCGCAACCCTAAGTAGGCGTTCGCAGCGCCCAGCACAATCGTCAGAAAGAGTCCCAGCAGAACGGCACGCAACGTGAACTCTTTCATCTCCATGGATTCGGGCACGTACGGCACGTGCTTCTTCTTGCCGGGCACATGGGGAACTGGACTGCTCATAGGCGGAATCCTTTTAGTGCGTAGGATGAAAACAAGTCCGGTTGATTGTCCTGTCGAACTGATACGAAAACAAAGGAACGGCGCACGTTAGCACGCGGCAAGCCCGCATGACAAGTGAGGGCGCCGGAATTTAACTTTTCCTCTTCCATTTTCCTGGACTGACGCGTAAGCGGAAAAGATGAGGGGTCTCCGTTGGAACCTTCGTCGCAGTCAAAATCCCCACCCTTGTCGCAAAGAACGCGACAAG
>PLEA01000020.1 GCA_003136335.1 Acidobacteriaceae bacterium
TCGGAGGCCACGCCGAAAACCTGGCCGTTCGTCGATCCGTAATCGCTGACTGCGCGAATGTCCTCGCGATTCAATACCGGCGACAACGCGCCCACGAGCCGAGCTTCGTTGCGAATGGCCAGATAATCTTTGTAAGTGAAGTAATAGGTTTGCCCGGACTGCGTACTACCCTCGACGGCAGAAATACGCCCGGGAAACATGAACATGATGTTTTGTCCTAAAGTTGCGAGCTGCTTTTCCTGACCGCTGCGGAAGCCTTCTCCCAAGCCCACCAGGAGTAGCAACGAGCCCACCCCCCAGGCGATTCCGAACATGGTGAGGAAAGACCGCAGCTTGTGCGCCCAGAGAGTCGACAGCGACTGCCGGACGATGTCGAGAAGCATTCGCATATCGCTAGGTAAAATCATGCCCCCACGCCTCCGGGGAGGGGCGCAGGGGCACCCGGGTAACGTTCAGGCGAGGGGTCTCAATCCCGCCCAACCATCTGATCAGAGATACGCAGCCGGGTTCGGTAAAGTTCCCGGCTGGCATGTAGTCACTTAGACTTTGGAAAATGAAAAAAGGTTAGCCGGACGCGACGCTGCGTTCTTGAGGCAGGCAGAAAGCAGATTCCTCCCTTCGGTCGGAATGACAAAACCCACGTTTGCAATGACAAAACGACGGGTCGAAAGGACACCATCGGTGTGGAGTCATCTTATTGGCTGGTCTTTTCCTTGGGCCGATCATAGGCCTTCTGCAGATATTTCCTGGCTTCTTCGAGGGCTCCGAAGGTATTGTCATTGGTCTGGAGAGCCTGGCGGTATTCATTGATGGCGCGTTCGCGCTGACCGGTGATGTCGAAAATCTTGCCCAGCTGGATGCGGCTCCAAACTTCGGTCCAGCGCGGCTCGCCGTCTCCGTTAATCGACGAGCGGTAGGCATTGGCCGAGGATTGATAATTTCGCTGCAGAAAGAAGACTTCGGCAATGCGGTAGTGGGCGAGGGAACTGTTCTTGTTGAGATCGAGTGCTTTGTTGAACTCCACCAGCGCACCGGTCAGGTCTCCCTGTTGCTGTATCGCCTGCCCCCGCAGGATGGAGGCGCGCAATCTCACGTCGCTCGAATTGGTGAGCACATGATGGTCAGGGTCGACCGAGATGCGGCGAGGACGGCCGAAGGTCTCAATCGAAAAAGGCGAAGTTGTGCCCACTACTTCCACGCGCTGGTTTTCGGTTTTTCCGTCGGTATCGATTCGCAAGTCTACAGGCATGCGGAACAGATCGAGATCCTGAGAGATTTCGCCGGTGACGCGGAATCCCGGGGAACGATCCTGTTGGACCTTTGATTCCTTGGCAAAATTGCCACCCAGACGGTAGGTGGTGTACTTCACTTTAAACTCGGGAGCGCCGGTGGAATCGAGCCATTGCGAGAAGAACCAGGTGAGCTGCTCGCCGTAGTTTTTCTCGGCAATTTCGCGGAAGTCGTCCGTGGTCGCCGATTTTCCGGCGTACTCGGCGGCAAATTCGCGCATCGTCTTGTTGTACTTATCCTCGCCCAGCACCCAGCGCAGCATGTGCAGGATCATCGCGCCCTTGTCGGTAGCCAGCGACTGAAATTCGGTGGAGAAAATGTCGAGTTTGCTGGCGCTGGAGAGCGGCACCGTGTCATAGGCCAGCGCGCCCACCGACATATCCTTCACCGCTTCTTCCAGGCCGGCGGCTCCGGCGGCGTTCTCCACGTACATCGCCTCCGAGTAGCGGGAGAAGCCATCGCTCAGCCACCAGTCGTCCTTGGTCGAGGGACTCACCGAGACGCCCCACCACTGATGGGCAATCGCATCGGCCAGCAGGCGATAGTTGGTTTTCTCGGTGATGGAAGGTCCCGCCAGGCCGGCGATTTCCGGCGCCCACAGGTAAGGCAGCATGTCGCCCGGCAATTCCACGACATTGAGTTTCTGCGAAGGCGGCAGGCCATACAGAGTGATGAAATAAGTGAACTCCTGCACCGCAGTCGTGGTGTAAGCGGGAGCGAGACTCTGATGCGTGGGCTTGAAGAAGACGTGCAGATCGAGGCCGGCTTCGTCGCTCTTATACTCCGGCGAAAAGACTCCGGCAACGATGGTGCCGGGGAAGCTGGGCTTGCTGGAGACAAACGTGAAAGTCTTGGTAGGCAGGACGCTTGCGTTGGGCTTTTTCGAAGCCTGAGCATCGGTGACGCTAGACTGGCCGCTACCGATCACGAGCATATGCGCGGGCACGGTCACCCTGATGGTAGACGTGAAACGGTTGAGGCCGTAGCCGCTGACGGGGAACCATCGTCCGGCATAGAGCAGGTAGCTGGTGTCGTCGCTGATATAAGCTAACTTGAGGCCGGGCACGGGGCTGTTGTCGGCGCTTTCTAGCGTCCCGTCGTATTCGAAAGTCAGGGTGGTGGAGGAGTTCTTGGACAAGCCCGCGGGCAGCGGCACGCGCACGGTGGAGTCCTGGGTTACGCGCTCGGCAGACAGAGTCTGGTTCTTTTCGTCAAGAACCTTGGTGACGCGCAGGTCATTGTGCAATTCGAAGACGGCGACACTCAGATCCTGCAAAGCCGTGAACTTGACCTTGGCGCGCGCCGTGATCTGGTGGAGATGGGGTTCGAGTTGAGCCTCGATCTGGTAGTCGTCCACACGCAGGCGCGCTTTTTCCGCCGCCCACGACGGGAGCGCGAACAGAACCAGCAACGAGAGGGTCAGGGAACTCGTAAGGACGCT
>PLEA01000558.1 GCA_003136335.1 Acidobacteriaceae bacterium
GCGCAACCGACTTCTCGGCGAGTTGCTACTATAGTTACGACGACATGCCTCCTGGCCAGACCGATCCCAATCTCACCAACTTCTCAGTAGCTCACGATGCCGCTTACATTATCCCTTTGGTCAAGCAGGCTCTTGCCATCAATCCGAACATCAAGCTAGTCGCGCTGCCCTGGAGTCCGCCTGCCTGGATGAAAACGACCGGAACACTGAATTCCGGAACCATGAATGGCGNNCTGGCGCAGTATTTCGTCGATTTCGTGCAGGCTTACCAGCAGCAGGGCATCCCCATCTATGCCCTGTCCGTGCAGAACGAGCCTCTCTACTCGACTACGGGATACCCGTCAGAATCTCTCGCCGCGAGCGACGAATCAACCTTCATCGCAGGTAATCTCGGACCTGCCCTGAGCACTGCCGGACTCGGGAGTGTGAAGATCTTCGCCTATGAACACAATTGGGATAACACGGCCTATCCGGACTCGATGCTCGGCAGCTCCGCCGCGCAGTATCTTGCCGGCAGCTCGTTTCACTGTTACGCGGGCGATCCCAGCGCGCAATCGACCGTGAAAACTGCCTTCCCCACCAAGGACATTTGGTTCACAGAATGCTCGGGCATTACTTCATCCAGCTTTGCCGGCGACCTGGTGTGGAACGCCGAGCACTTGCTGATCGGCGCCACGCGCAACTGGGCCCGGAGCGTCTCCCTTTGGAATCTAGCTCTCGATCAGAACTCCGGCCCCAAGAACGGCACTTGCTCCAACTGCCGAGGGGTAGTGACGATCGACGACAGTGTTTCCCCGGCCAATGTCACTCTTAACGTGGAGTACTACATCCTGGGACATCTGGGAAAGTTCGTCGTCCCGGGCGCGCACCGCATCGATTCAAACACTCTCGGCGCCGGCAGCATCGAAGATGTCGCTTTTCAGAATCCCGATGGATCGATCGTCCTGCTGGTGCTGAACTCCGCCAGCAACGCCGGAACCTTCACCGTGAGTTCCAAAGGCCAGTCATTCAATTACACGCTGCCGGCCGGGGCTGTTGCCACCTTTAGCTGGAAGTAATCTGGGTTCTCTCTAGCGCGTCAGAGTGAACTTGCCCCGCAGTTGGATGTCGTCCGAAGAACCGCCGACCAGAACCGTGAAGTCACCCGGCTCGGCGCTCCAGTCTTTCTTCTGAACGTCATAAAAGGAGAACGCCCTGCGCTTAAGCGTGAGGGTTACACGCCTGCTCTCGCCCGGCTTCAGGTTTACTTTTGCGAATCCCTTCAACTCCTTGACAGGCCGCGGAACGCTGCCGTGGGAGTCGCCGACGTACAATTCCGCCACTTCCGCCGCCGCACGTTGACCTGTATTTCTTACATCAAACGAAACCGTCACAGGCTCGTTCAAGTTTCCGTTCTGCGGCGTCACCGACAACTTAGTGTATGCAAACGTGGTGTAGGAAAGACCGTAACCGAACGCGAACAACGGCTTCGTTTCCGAACGATCAAAGTGCCGGTATCCCAGGAAAATGCCTTCCGAGTACTGCACCCGGTTCCCGCCATTTTCCGGGTAATAGCTGTGAAACGTAGGATTGTCTTCCCAGCGTCGCTCAAAAGATGCCGGCAGCTTGCCCGACGGGCTGTAATCGCCAAAAAGAATTTGCGCCAGCGCCGTTCCGCCCTCCTGTCCCGGATACCATGCGTGCAGAACAGCTGCAACATTTTTAATCCATCCCGTCATATCCACGTTTCCGCCCGCGGTCAGCACAACAATCACGTTCTTGTTCACGGCGCTGATTTGCCGAATGAGTTCATCCTGGCCGCCCGGAAGCTGGAAAGTTCGATCAAAACCCTCTCCTTCCGTCTTGGGATCGAATCCCGCGCAAATGATCACAGCATCAGCCTTCGCGGCCAGAGCTTTGGTTTCGCGGCCGATGAACGCCTCGGCTCGAGTCACCCCAAAACCCACAATGGCGCTGCCCACCGATTCGAAATATTCGAGGCGGATCTTGTACGCTTGGCCACCTTCCAGATGCCGCGCAGCAGTATCCATTGTCTGAGAATGAGGTAGCCAGTCATCGATCGCAATCTCGTCGCCGACGTAGAGCCGAACCCCGTCGTCTGCGGAGGTGAAAAACTTATAATCCCCGCCCTCCTTCGGCACGAAATAGCCTGTCCAACGAATCGAGAAATGATCGACCGGTTCGCCCGCGGCAAAACTGCCTTCTCCCCAATCAAAGTGGACATGCTTGTCGGTGCGAACCAGAGCAGGCGCGCCTTTGAGTTCTTCGTTGCTGAAATATTCGCCCTTTAAACCACTCTCGCCGTTGGGAGCAGTAACGAACTCGGAGCTTTCAAAAACCTCGTCGAGAGGAGGAACGTCGACCGCATACAAGACCTTGGCTTTGGTCCCCAGGCGGTTGCTGATGCCTTCCAGACAACTGACGGCGTTGAATGGCTTGGTTTCTGCGCTGCCGCCTCCGCCAATCACAGCGGGGTAAGCATCGGGACCAATAACCGCAATGGTCTTCAATCTGTTTTCATCGAGCGGAAGCAGATTGCCCGAGTTCTTGAGCAGAACCATGCCGTCCCTGGCCATTTCGAGCGCGACTTGCCGTCCCTCCTGACTATAAGAAGGAATATCGCTATCGGTCTGAGGCTGATCGAAGAACCCGAACTCGATCGCCTTGCGGAGAATTCTTCTAACCTTATCGTCCAGAATTGCTACCGGCATCGTCCCGTGATCGATAACTGGAAGCAGAGTGTCTCCATTCATGAACGTAGGAGATGGCATTTCAAGATCGAGACCGCCATTGGCGGCGGCAACACCGTCGTGCGTGGCGCCCCAATCCGACATAAGAATGCCGTCGAATCCCCACTCCTTCTTAAGAATTTCATTGTTCAGATGGCTGTTCTGGGTCATGTAAGCGCCATTGACCAGGTTGTAGGCATCCATGACCGCACCCACATGCGCTTCCTTGACGGACGCTTCAAATGCCGGCAAATAGATTTCGCGCAATGTTCTTTCATCAATGTCAGAGCTTAGAGTCATACGCGCAAATTCCGAGTTATTCCCGGCAAAGTGTTTCGCCGTCGCAATGACGCGTTGTCCCTGGATCCCTCGGATCACCCCAACCGCCATTCTCGACGCCAGGAATGGATCCTCCCCGAAGTATTCGAAGTTGCGGCCATTCATCGGCGCGCGGTAGATATTCATGCCGGGACCAAGAATGAAATGCACTCCACGCGCACGGGCATCCTTCCCCATCGCAGTGCCGAAACGTTCTGCGAGGTCGACATCCCAGGAGGCCGCCAGTGCAATGCCGGCCGGATACGCAGTCGTCAACCCATAGTCGTGAACGCCCATCGGGCCGTCAGACATTCGCAGAGAGGGCACCCCCAGCCGAGGAATTGGACGCGTGTAGAAGTCGCTGATACCGCCGACCATCTCGATCTTTTCCCCGATCGTCATTTTGCTGAGAATTGAATCGACACGCTTCTCCGCATTTGTTTTCGATGGCGCGGCCTGTGCCATGCCAAACTGCGCCGCCCACAGAAAGACGATTGCAACTGCGAAGCTTCGGCCACTCGTCGTCGTTCGCTTCATAAGCATTCCCTCTCCAGTTTGCGATCCAGCATAACTCAACTTCTTCATGGGGCTGTTCGTTTGACACGCTGGCGGACGAATGGGAATAGGCTGAGGCTTAAGTCCACCCTTAAAAGCCGATGTTCTCTATGGCTTGAGAACTCGCGTGGTGAACCTAGGGTCGCGCATACGCGGGACTGTCAGGATCCGGACGGTCATAATCGCGACCGTATTTGTTCTTGTGAGCGGTTTCCAGGCTGGATTCCGGCAGGCTGAAGGTTCCGAAGGAGGTATCGCCCCCAGTCACGGTGATTTCCCGCTCCGCCGCCCGCAGCCTATCCGGCGAAACAGAGGGATGAAAAACATGCATTTGGTAACGGCCAGGGACAACATTTCGCAAGCTGATCTCGCCACGCCAGTTGGAGATCGCATAATACGGAGTGTTCACCGCAATCACCACGGCGCTCATCTCGGGATGAATGTTGCAGAAGATGAAAGATATACCCGGCTTATCGAATCTAACAAATTGAGTCGAGCCGCTCTCGTAAAGTCCGAGATCGAAGCGTTTCCCGTCGAACAAAGAAAAGACATTGTGAAAAAAAGGATCGTGGTTAGGGAATTCGACCTGACCGCCCGCTGGAATTACTAGCAACGAAGGATGGAAACTCTTATCTTTCTGGATCAGTTGAGGGATTTGCAATGTCTGCTGCGGGGGCGCCGCAAGCGCGGGGATCGTCCCCAAAGGAGTGAGCCAGACTACAACTTTCGAGGCATCACTCTTGTTGCGCCCGTTTCGCGTGAGCTGCACCTTGCCCTTAAGTTCCACATTCTGCGCCGCAGCAAGGACGCAGGGCATCAGTAGGATGCAGAACACCGTTCGGCGATGAGCGAAGCGAAGCAGGCTCAGAATAATATCCCCATAGCAAGATTGATTTGGTTGGTTGTGCTGGAGCTGCTATACACGGGATAGCTGTGCAAACGTCTGAATTCCGCAGAAAGCAGCAAGTCCGATCGCGGCCGATAGACCAGATTCTCCAGCCAGCCACGATTGCGGCCCAGAATGGTAGAGAAGTTGTTGGCATCAACGGCAAAGCCCCGAACGTCAGTCGCAAAAGCATCATCCTCAGCGAAGACGCCGTTCAGTTCCAGCTTGGAAGTGAGTTGGAGTTTGACTTGGCTCCACCCTCCCGCGGAATCAAGACCGCGAATACGTGTCGCCGCGGAAGAAGGATTGCCGCCGAACAGCACGGCGCGCCCGATCCCCGCTCCCAGTCCTCCCACCCCACGGCCCCGATAGAATTCGCCGGAGAGGTTCAAGCGGCGAAGGATTGGGATCTGCCAATCCGACATACCAGCCCAAGCGTCGACGTTTCGGTCCCATGCCCAGTTCTGGCGGCCGTAGTAGCCGGCTACGGCAAGAGTCAAAGGGTGATCAAATACAGGACGGGTCCATGCGGCGCGCATGGCATAAGCAGGCTGACCGGAGTATTCGCCGGCTTGTGCCGAGCGATAAAACGGATTGTATGGCGGTTCCCAATCCAGATTATCCAGAACTCCACCCTGCAAGGTTAACGTCTGCTGGTTCGCAAGGTTGAAGCGATGCTCGATGCGAAGCTGCGGCGTCCAGCCCCACAGATTTCCGGCATAAGCAAAGGCTGGAGTCGCCAGCGATGCAAAGGAGGTCGGAGAAAGCGGCGAGATGAACAGCGAATCCTGCCCTGCGATCACGGAAGTATTTTCCCAATCGAGTCGCAAGCTCGCGGTTTGCATGCGCGCGATGCCAAAGTTCACGCCATTGTTGGTTGCAGGGAATCCTCCGGCAAAATCGAACTGCACGCTGGCTGAACTCTTCCCCCCTGCCAGGGTTGGCCCGAAAAGTTCCAAGCCAATCTCGGTTTGTCGCAAGGTAGCACCGAGGCTGACCTGGGAATCGCCAGGAGCGACCGCTTGCGCGTAGTTGGGAAAGTCCAGGTTGTCGGAATTGCCCACGTTGTGAAAGGCATTCATCAGCACAATTCCGTAGAGCCGGGCGCGATACTTCGCGGCAGTTTCCACCTTGGTTTGGTATTGCTCATTAATCTTCGAGCCCAGCAGTTGAGTCGATTCTTCCAGCTTCTGAACCCGGCTTCCCAGCTCCGCAGTCGTCGTGCCAGAGATGCTTGCGGATTCTGACTCACGATCCGGGACTGAATTTGCATCGGAAGATGTTTGGGCGGGCAAATCAGGGCTGATATTGGTCGACCCCGCGAGCGGCGCGAGGAGCTTGCGAGTGTCTTGCAATTCCTGACGTAATTCTCGCATTTCAGCACGCGACTGCGCATTCTCCGCCCGCATTTGCTCGATCACGGCGCTCAATTCCCGCACCTGCGCATCCAGGTCCCGCAGCGAAGCGTCCTCGGTTTGAGATGCAGCCGCGGGCGGGCCTACCTGCGCCACACTATTGCTGATCAAAAAAAAGGAAGCGGCCACCGTCATGATGCTTGTACGAAGCGCAAGGCCTACATGGTTTGTCATACATCCTCCTGGGCGGGGCACGGAACATCGGAAAATGAAAAAATGGAAACGCGGGCTACGTATCCAAATGTCGAGTTGCGTTTTCAGTCGCTCCGTCGGCGTCCAGAGGCGGGGTCATCACCTCATCGTCGCCAGCATCCCCAGGTTTTTGTGGAGCGCGTGCGGGGATGGTAATCCGAAAAACGGTAAGAGCTTTCGCGGTGCGTTCCACCAGAACATGGCCACCATGGTCCTGAACTATTTTCTGCACCACCGTAAGTCCAAGCCCGGTGCCGTTTTCTTTGCCAAAGCTCACGAAGGGATGAAACAGCCTGTCCCGGATCGGTTCCGCAATGCCGGGACCGTTGTCCGAGATCAAAATCTCGACAAAGCTATCGGTCTGCTCCACCGTGACTTGAACTCTGCCCGCACTGCTGGGTGTCGCCTCGCAAGCATTGAGCAGAAGGTTGTATAAGGCACGCTCCAGTCGGCGGGGATCGAACCAGGCCAAACTCTGACCATTACAGTGGACCTCGATCACAGTACCTTGATTGCGCGGGTGCAAACGCACCGCCTGCACGGCTCGCTGCACCGTCTCCTGGATGCTGGCATAGATTGGGTTCAGCGACTCTCTCGTCCGGGCAAACTCGAGCAGAGAGTCGATGAGGTCCGTCATCTGATTCACGCCGGTTCGGACCTCCTGATACAGTTCTTCGCGTTGCCCCGGAGTCAAGCCTCCTTCACAAAGGAACTCAGAATTAGCCACCACGGCAGCCAGCGAGTGGCGAAGGTCGTGAGAAATGGAACTTGCCATCCGACCGATTGTGGCTAACTGTTCCGAATCCAGAAGATCCTGTTGAGTCTTGAGCAAACTCGCGCGCATGCGGTCAAAGGCGGAAGTCAGTTCTGCAACCTCGTCGCTTCCCCTCGGATCGAGGGGATGGTGAAAATCTCCGTGTTCCAAAGCGCGTACGCCTTCCACCAAAATGGCCAGCGGACGAGTGAAGGTGTGCGAGATGGTGAACACCAGTCCGCTGCCTACCAGGACTGCAGTAAGCCCCAGCAACAGCAGCAGACGGTTGAGATTGTCGAGGAACTTGGCAGCCTGATCGTAGGATCCCAGTACAGTCAGGCGGATCGGAGTCGGTTGCTGGCCTGACAAATCGAGCGATGTGACAACAAACTTTTCGTTTCCAATTTCCACATCCTGCAGCCCGCTTTGCGAAGACCGCGTCGCCAGCGCACGCACGTCGGGGCTTTGGGCTTGAATGGGCGCGAGCGTGCTCGCCACGATTTCGTCGCCATACGAGAAAGCCACCTGACTGGCTGAAACCTTGCTGACCTCGCGAGCCAATCGATCATCGATTTCGTAGCCGATGATCAGGAACCCCAGCAATGGCCCTTCCGTCTTGCTCCCAAAGTAGAT
>PLEA01000006.1 GCA_003136335.1 Acidobacteriaceae bacterium
TAATAAGAGAGGAAGAACTCCAACCCCTTGCGCACCAGCGCCTCGTCAGCGGCCTCCGCGCCCAGCGCCCGCTGAATCAGAATCGGCGCGCCGTCCCCCACATAGCTGGCAATGACGTCGTCCGGCAACTCCGGCCGCCTGATGTGGCGCAGCGCAGCATTGACGGAATGCACCAGATCGAGGCGCGAGTCAATCAATGTGCCGTCTAGATCGAAGATCACGAGTTGAATGGAGTGCGGATCAAAGGCGCGGCGGGTTCGAATCATCGGCTTCCAGAATAAAGCACGCAGCACTCAGCCGTCAGCATTCCGCCAGTTTGGGTAGCTCCATTGGACCTGTGTGGGTCCAGTCTCTCACCCGGACAGGCCGAGCAAAGCTCGGCTGCGTCCGTACACTTGACATATGTCGATAGTTCTAGTAATATCGAAATATGGTGGCAGGAACCAAAGCCCCTTCGCCCAGCAAGTCCAGCGAGCGCGTCGCCAAGTACGCCGATATGTTCTCCGCCATGGGCACTGAGCCCCGCCTGCGCATTATGCAGTTGCTCCTCACGGCGCATCCCGAGGGCCTTGTCGTCAGCGACATTCAAGGAGAACTCGAAATTCCCAACTCCACTCTCTCTCATCATTTGGACAAGCTGAAGACCGAAGGCCTCGTGGAAGTAAAACGTGAAAGTACTTTTCTTCGTTATACCGCCAACACCGGCGCGCTGCAGGAGCTGTTGCAGTTCCTCTACGCCGAGTGCTGCACGCGCAATAAAGCTGTCAAACCGGAACAGATCGTACAAATCTGCAAATAGGAGAGTGGATCATGAATACGCAAGCTGACGTCGACGAAATTCCTCAGGGGCTAAAGCCCGAATCTTTATCCGCGTCTAGCGGCAGGGCTGAAGCCGTGCCCTTCCCAAACCCTGCCGATCGCGCCGCTGCGTCCTTTCGAGACCCCTCCGATAGAAATGCAAGTACTGATAAGGCCTCAAGCATCAAAGAAGTTGTCAAACAGAAATACGGCGAGGCTGCCCTGCGCGTGAAGTCCGGAGGCAGTTCCTGCTGCGGCGCCGCTGCCTCGACGAGTTGCTGCGATCCCATCACCACCAACCTTTACGACGCTTCGCAGGCCGGACAGATCCCCGAAGAGGCGCTGCTAGCCTCGCTAGGCTGCGGCAATCCCACCGCGCTGGCCCAGTTGAATCCCGGCGAGATCGTCCTCGACCTGGGTTCCGGCGGAGGCATCGACGTGCTGCTCTCCGCGCGCCGCGTCGGGCCCACCGGCAAAGCCTACGGGCTCGACATGACTGACGAGATGCTTGCGCTGGCCAACGAAAACAAGCGCAAGGCGGGCATTGAGAATGTTGAGTTTCTGAAGGGAGAGATCGAGAACATTCCGCTGCCGGACAACTCGATCGACGTCATCATTTCCAACTGCGTCATTAATCTTTCCGCCGACAAAGAGAAAGTCCTGCGCGAGGCATTCCGCGTTTTGAAGCCGGGCGGCCGCTTCGCCGTGTCCGATGTCGTGACCCGCGGAGAGATGTTGCCCGAGATTCGCCAGAGCGTCCTCGCGTGGGTAGGCTGCATCGCTGGCGCTCTCGAAGAGAACGATTACCGCGGCAAGCTGGCGGCGGCGGGTTTCGCGCAGATTGAAGTCGAGCCCACACGCATCTATCGTGCGGAGGACGCCCGCGAATTTCTGGCCGGGCAAGGAATCGACGTAGCCGCCATCGCCCCGCAAGTAGACGGAAAGTTTATGAGCGCGTTCCTCCGTGCCGTGAAACCGAGCCGCGCACAGGAGGCGTGCTGTGGTCCGACGTGCTGCAACTGAGGCCCTGGGCACGGCATTTCTGCTGATGGCGGTCGTGGGTTCGGGCATCATGGCCGAGCGCCTGGCGGGAGGCAATGTCGCCCTGGCGCTCCTCGCCAACTCGGTGGCTACGGGGGCGGCATTGGTTGCGCTGATTCTGGCGCTGCACCCGATCTCTGGTGCCCACCTCAATCCCGTGGTCACGCTCGCCGATGCAATGCAAGGCGGCATCGCATGGCTCGATGTGCCCGCTTACATGGCCGCTCAAATCATCGGAGCATTCGCCGGCGCGGCCGCGGCTCACCTGATGTTCGGCCTGCCGCCGTTCTTCAGCTCCCATCATGCAAGAAGTGGCCGCGCTCTTCTCTGGAGCGAATTCCTTGCCACCTTCGGTCTGCTGGCGGTGATCTGGGGATGTGCGCGCGCCGGCTCGTCCGCAGTTGCCTTTGCCGTGGGCGCCTACATTACCGCGGCGTATTGGTTCACCGCTTCTACGTCGTTTGCGAATCCGGCCGTGACCTTGGCGCGCGCCGCCAGCGACACCTTCGCGGGCATTCGTCCCGTCGACGTTCCCGCGTTTATCGGCGCGCAAGTCGCCGGGGCGGTGGCCGCCACACTTTGCTTTCGATGGCTGGTTCCCACGCAATCCACTCACGCGAGCAGGGAAAAAGCATGAAGAAACGGCGCGTCCTGATTCTCTGCACCGGAAACTCTGCCCGCAGCCAGATGGCGGAGGCTCTGCTGCGCCACGACGCGGGCAACCACTTCGAAGTCTTCAGCGCAGGCGTGAATCCGACCAGAGTCCGCCCTGAAGCCATCGCCGTCATGCAGGAACTGGGCATCGACCTAAGCGCGCACCGCTCGAAACATGTCGACGAATTCGCCGGCCAGAGTTTCGATTACGTGTTAACCGTTTGCGACAACGCCCGCGAACGCTGTCCCATATTCGCGGGACAAACAGGAACTATCCACCACAGTTTCGTTGATCCCGCCGATTGCAACGGATCGGAGGAGGAGCGCCTGGCGCTGTTCCGCGAAGTACGAGATAAGATTCGCGAGTACTTGCGAACCTTCCCAGCCCCGCGCGAGGAATGATCCCGAGAATGTCGCCTAAAACACTCCGCAGTTCCTTCGTTGCCGTGATATCGGTCACGTGGTCCGACCGCCGACTGACAAAAGACGAAAAACTTCTGCCCTACCAACCCCCGGGTACCATTTACAATCCAACAAGTTCCGGCAGGCGCGTGGAATCCCAAGGCGCCTGACGGGAATCTAAATGAGGCAGGACCAGGGACCCGGATGGCAACGACGAAAACCGACCCCAAGCTGACCCTGACGGTCAACGGCGCGAAGAAAAGCAAGTTGTATGAAGGACTTACGCGCGAGCAGCTCATCCAGGCCTACCGCATTATCTACACTTCCCGGCGCATTGACGACAAAGAAATCCTGCTCAAGCGCCAGCAAAAAATCTATTTCCAGATGTCCGGGGCAGGGCATGAGGGCATCGGCGCAGCCGCCGGCTTGGCTCTGAAGGCGGGTTACGACTGGTTCTATCCGTATTACCGGGATCGCGCGCTATGTCTCGCGCTCGGGGTCAAGCCTTACGACATGTTTCTGCAGGGGGTAGGCGCCGCCGACGACCCCAGTTCCGGCGGACGCCAGATGCCCTCGCACTGGAGCTATCCCACTCTGCACATTGTGACCCAATCGTCGCCGACCGGTTCGCAGATTCTGCAGGCCGTAGGCTGTGCCGAAGCCGGACGCTACTTGACGCGCCATCCCAAGGCCGCGGAAGTTCCACCCTCCAGTTCCGCGGATTATCGGCAGTTCAAGAACGTCAGCTTTCAGGGCGACGAAGTCACCTACGTTTCTCTCGGCGACGGCACTACCAGCGAAGGTGAATTCTGGGAGGCCATGAATGCCACCGCTCTGGGGAAGCTCGCAGTAATTTTCTGCGTCGAAGACAACGGCTACGCCATCTCGGTGCCCGTCGAAGTCCAGACCGCCGGCGGAAGCATTTCGCGTCTGGTCTTCGGCTTCCCCAATTTCCATTTCGAAGAAGTCGACGGCACCGATCCCGTGGCCAGCTATGCCGCATTCCAGCGTGCCACGCGCTATTGCCGCGAGGGACACGGCCCAGCTTTTGTCCACGCGCATGTCATTCGTCCGTACTCACATTCTTTATCGGATGACGAACGCCTCTACCGGCCCGACACCGAACGCGAACGCGACGCCCAACGCGATCCCGTCACGCGCACGCAAATGTTCCTGTTGCGCGAAGGCATCCTCGACGAGAAGGGAATTAACCAGCTGGAGAAGGAAGTCGACGCCGAGCTGCAGATAGCAGTCGATTCGGCGCTCGAAGCGCTCCCGCCCGCGCCCGAATCCATCACGAAGTTTGTGTACTCGCCCGATCTCGATCCCGCGTCGTCCGCGTTTGACACGCAGCCTGTGGCGCCGGAAGTCCCCGCCGACGGCAAGAAACCGGCGGGCAAAACCATGGCCGATCTGATCACCACCACGCTGCGCGACGAGATGAAGCGCGACGAGCGCATCGTGATCTTCGGCGAAGACGTCGCCGACTGCAGCCGCGAGGAGTACCTGAAGCGCAAGCTGGTCAAAGGCAAGGGCGGAGTCTTCAAACTCACGTTCGGTCTGCAGAACGAGTTCGGGACCGATCGCGTATTCAACACTCCGCTCGCTGAGGCCGCCATCGTGGGACGCGCCACCGGCATGGCCACGCGCGGTCTGAAGCCAGTCGTCGAAATTCAGTTCTTCGATTACATCTGGCCCGCGATGATGCAGATTCGCGACGAACTCAGCGTGATCCGCTGGCGCTCGAACAATGGGTTCTCCTGCCCGGTGGTGATTCGCGTCGCGATCGGCGGGTACCTGACCGGCGGCGCCATCTATCACTCGCAATGTGGCGAGAGCGTCTTCACGCACATTCCCGGTCTGCGCGTAGTGTTCCCGTCGAATTCGCAAGATGCCGCGGGATTATTGCGCACCGCAATCCGCTGCGACGATCCAGTATTATTTCTCGAACACAAGCGCCTCTATCGCGAATCCTTCGGCCGCGCTGCTTATCCCGGTCCTGATTACATGATTCCATTCGGCAAGGCGAAGGTAGTCCAGCCTGGCACCGACCTGACCGTGATTACCTATGGCGCCGTCGTGCCGCGCGCGCTGCAAGCCGCCCAGAAACTTGAGCGCGAGCAAGGCACAAAGGTCGAGCTGATCGACCTGCGCTGCCTGAATCCATTCGACTGGGACACAATCGCCGCCTCCGTTGCCAAAACAAATCGCGCGCTGGTAGCTTACGAAGACACGCTAAGTTGGGGCTACGGCGCCGAGATCGCCGCCCGCATCGGCGACGAACTGTTCGACTCACTCGACGCCCCCGTCCGCCGCGTGGCCGCCAAAGACGTGTTCGTCGCCTACCAGCCCATCCTGGAAGACGCAATCCTTCCCCAACCCAACGATCTGTTCCTGGCGATGAAAGAGCTGTCGGAGTATTGAAAAAGTAGCGCCGCTGTCTCGGCGGCTGTCCGGCGGGCGTCTCGCCGGCCGCGCCGTGGGCAAGTAAATGCTCGCCAAGTTACGATCGCTTTCCCCGCAACCCGATCTTGATTGTCCCTTCCCGCAGAGAATGCTAGGCTCCAAAGAAGTGGGTTCCGCGTACGCCAATCCGTTGAAATCCAGACCTTCCGCGTCCAACCGTCTGGCGCAGTGGCTACAATCAGCCTCGGCGGAGATTTGGGTCAAATTCCTGCTGGCGCTCTTCGGTTTGGGGCTGGCCTTCGCGACGGCGCTCTTCTCCACCGTGTCGCGCGATGCCGGCAACGTCTGGGCTACTCTGATATTGGCCTCGACTTCATTGGTGCTCGCCACCCTGGTCGGGATGGTTACCGTTCCGTACCTGGCGCGGCGCGTGGCCGTCGAGCGCCTGCGCGAATCCTTCGATTACGACGTAACGCGCGCCGGCATCGTGTACGCACTGGTAACGTTGGTGATCGGCATTGCCGCGCTCAACACTGGCAACAATCTTCTCTACATTATAGTCGCGGCTATGCTGGCCGCGATTCTGGTTTCCGGAGTCGTCTCCGCCTGGGTGCTGCGCTGGCTGGAACTCGACGTCCGGCTGCCCGAGCACGTTTTCGCCGGTCGACCCGTGGCAGGACGCATCGTACTGCGCAACCCGCGCCGATTCTTGCCCTCCTTTTCCATCCGCGTAGTTTCCACGCGCAAGAAACGAAAGAAGCCGGCCAAGCAATGGCGATGGGAAGCGACCACGTTTGCGTTCCCCTTTAACCGCCCGTCGGCTGAGCAGTGGTTGCGCCTGCCGGACCGGCGTCTGCGCCGCGTGCTCGTAGTTCCACCGCCTCCAGGAATTTTTCAGGGGATGGCATACTTTCCTTTCCTCCCTCCGCAGGCCGAGTTGTCGGCCGATCTGGAATTAAGATTCGAGCAGCGCGGCCGTTATCGCGAAGACAGCTTCGGTCTGGCCACGCG
>PLEA01000418.1 GCA_003136335.1 Acidobacteriaceae bacterium
TCCATGTCGCCCTGGATGATCTCGCGCTGCGTGCGCTTGAGCTCCTGAAACGACACTCCGGTTTCGAGTTCCAGCTTTTCGACTTCGCCGCGAATGGCGCGCGCCTGTCGCCGATATTCTTTCTTCTGCTCTTCGCTGCGCGTGGCGTCGGCCTTGCGCTCCAGGTTCTGCGTCTGCCGGTCGAGCGAACGCATGCCGTCGACGGTTTTGTTGAGCCGCTCGATCAGGCGCTTGCGTTCGGCGTTGGTGAAACCCAGCTTGCGCACCGCGAGCGACACCGCGACGATGCCGCGCGCCAACTTGCGGCGGGCCCGGCGATGATCCTTCGGCTTTTTCTTCAGCGAAACTTCGGCGTACTTCTCTTCGAGCAGCGTGGCCTTTTTGTACAGCTTGGCCATGTCGTCGATCTTGCCGGTGAACTCATTCAGGCGGTTCTGCAGGATCTCGTCGGTGATCTCTTCTTCATCGAAGGTGACCACTTCCTTGATCGAGCGCACGCCCTTCTTCAGGTCCTCGCCCATCGCCAGCAATTCGCGAATCACAATCGGGGAACGGGACAGAGCCTTGAGCACGCGCAGTTGTCCGCGCTCGATGCGCTTGGCGATTTCTACTTCGCCTTCGCGCGTAAGCAGCGGCACAGTTCCCATCTCGCGCAGATACATGCGGACGGGATCGTTGGTTTTTTCCAGAGCTCCGGGGGTAAGGTCGAGCTCGACGTCTTCCCCTTCTTCGGAGTCTTCAAATTTCTTATCGAGCGTGGCAGAAGGCAGCTTGGGCCCTTCCAGAACGTCGATTCCCTGCGTACCGATGGTGGTCAGCAGATCATCCAGGTCTTCGGGACTGTGCACATCGTGCGGGATCAAATCGTTGACCTGATCGTAGGTGAGATATCCCTTCTCTTTGCCTGTATCGATCAGCTTTTTTATCTCTTCGAACTTGTCGTCAAGAGCCAAAAGGTGTGTCCTTAAACTGCTTAATTCCGCTCCGCAGGAGCGTGTGATACAGTTCCTTAAAAGGTGGGAATGTGGGTATTGCGGGACTGTGCATCTTGCACAAACTTACAGAGTTTAGCACATAAGTGCTGTGTCGTCTATCGGTTGCCCGCCTTATATCCGGTACCCGCCGCTATCTGCAATTCTCTTAAATACTTAGATGGCTGTGGAGGCTTTTTTGTTTCAAGCTGTTTTTTTGGTTCCAGCCATTTTCAGACCATCTTCCGCTAGACTTGGATCTCGTAGAGCCCGGCTGATTCGTTCCAGTTCGGTCAGTAGTTCTCTCAGGCGTTCTCTATCCCCCGCGAGGCCGGGTTTTTTGAGTTCCTGCTGCACCTGCTCCTGCCGCCGGCGCAAATGAATCCGGCGCAAGGCGCGGACCGCGGCTTCCAGCACCTCTGCCGTGAGCTCTTCGTCCTCTTTGAGAAGAATTAAAGCCAGCATCCGACGATCACTCTCGGTAGCCGGTACCTCAAGAACATCGGCAAATTCCGCACCCACGTTAAGCAGAGACTCGGCCAGGGATTCCGTTGCCAGCCCGCGATGCAGCGCTTCGTTCTGCAACACAAACTGCGCCTGCCGCGCCGGATCGAACTCTTCTTCGGCGCCGTCGCGCGCGGAAAGATGGTCCTCGCCGGGTTGCATCTGCCGCACCGACGCCAACGCGCGAATCAGAACCTTTTCCGCATCGGTCACCTGCGCTTCCGCTGGAGCTTTGACGGCGGAGGTCGCGCGCGTCCCCGCCGCATGCCGCAACTCTTGCCGCAACACCGCGGAGTCGATTCCCAACTTTTGCGCGATTTCGTGCGCCAGTTCATCGCGCACAATCCGGCTCGGCAGACGCTGGATATGCGGCAACAGATAATTCACGGCCTTGACCTTACCCTCGGCGCTGCGCACGGGAAATTGCGTGCGCGCCCGCTCGATCAGGTAATCGAAATATTTTTGCGAAGTCTTCAGCGCAGCCCCGTAAGCTTCTTTGCCTTTTCGACGAATATAGAGATCGGGATCGAATCCCTGCTCGAGCGTCAGCACTTTGATGTGAAATTCTTCTTCTACCAGCAGGCCCAGAGTGCGCTCCGTCGCCTTCGCCCCCGCCGTATCGGGATCGAAGTTCACCACCACATTTTTGCTGAACCGCCCCAGGAGCTTGGCCTGCAGCTCGGTGAACGCCGTCCCCGAGCTGGCGATCACGTTGTGAAATCCCGCGGCATAGACCGAAATGCAATCCATCTGTCCCTCAACCAGAATCGCGTAATCAAACTTTTTCACCCATTCCTTGGCCATATCCAGATTGAACAACACCCGGCTCTTGGAGTAGATCCCCGTCTCCGGCGAATTCAAATACTTCGGCCCAGATTTTTCATCCGTAGCCAGCGTGCGCCCGGTAAACGCAATCACTTTCCCCGCTTCACTCGCGATCGGGAACATCACGCGGTTGCGAAACTTGGAATACATGGCTGCGGTCGTTGATCGTTGGTCGTTGGTCGTTGGCCTCTCCGCCAACGGTTCACCTTGGTTGTCCGGAGTACCCACATTCTTGTCATCGCGAGCGCCTACATTTTTATCAGCTGCGGCAGCCAAAGTTTTGTCATCCCGAGCCGAGGCGGACAACCCGTTCGAGGATTGTCCGCCGGAGTCGAGGGCCCTGCTTTGCGGACGGCTGACAGCTGACCTCTGAGAGCCATCCTCCTGCTTCCACGAAAACAACCCGCTCTCCCGCAACACTTCTTCGCTAAATTCTTCTTTCAGCCGATCGCGCAGAAGAAACCCGGAATCCGGCGCATACCCAATTCGAAACCGCGCAATCATCTCCTGATCGAGGCCACGCCCCGCCAAATATTCCCGCGCCCGCCCGCCCTCCGGACGCCGCAGGCACTCCTGAAAAAACGCCACCGCCCGCTCATGGACGTCGAGCAACTGCCCCCGCAGCCGCGCGTCCTTAGCCTCGCCCGGAGACGCATAACTCGCCTTGGGCAGCGGAATTCCCAGCTTCTGCGCCACCATGCGAACGGCCTCGGGGAAGGTGACGTTCTCNNTCCCCATGAAACGGACACAGCCCCGAATAGTTCTGCGCCCCGGCTTTTTTGAGCTTGATGTAATCGCCGATGATGCGGACAATGTCGGCCTGCTGCTTCACCGTGTACGCGAAATCGCCAGGGTTCGCCATCGAAGGGACAGGGCTCTCCGTAGGAATTGTGAACTAGAAAGCGGATGAAAGGAATATACCGGAGCCGATTTGCTGTGGAGAAGCTGTGGAGATCGATTGAATCCCTATGAATAGGTTCGGAAAAGCTGACCTGGACTACTCGCTGAAGTGAATGGTCGACTCCACACAGTCAAAGGCCATCTGTAAATCGTTACCGGAGACTTTAAGGCGGTCTTTCACTGCTTCCATTTCCTCCGCGAACAACTCCTAATCCACTTCAAGGCCCGGCCAGGGGACAGCCCTAGAAAGATCGACCTGATGTAACAGTGCCGTAACTTTCGAGGTGGGTGCCGGGAGAAATTGTGGTTGAGATCTTTTGCCTGGTTAGGCGTACCGAGGTCGCAATATATCTGTCCTCCAGTTTGTCTGACATATTATCGCGTACTTGTCAGAACAACAGAAGACAATATATTGCTATTTTTTTCAATGATATACGGTAAGACGCAAATGCTATCAGACCCGCAACTCCACCACCGTCGCCCCTCCGCCGCCTTCATTCTGGGGGGGCTCGGCCACTGACGCTACATGGGGATGCTGCTGCAGCATTTGCCGCAGGGCTTTGCGCAGGATGCCCATGCCACTGCCATGCACCACGCGCACGCGCGGCAGGCCGGCCAGAAATGCCCGGTCCACGAACTTCTCGACTTCCCGCGACGCATCGTCCACGGTCCGCCCGATCACGTTGATCTCGCTGGCCACATTCGCGCCCTCGTTTTCGAGCGAGACAGAAATCCCCCGTGCCCGCGCCGCTTTCCCTGGAGACTCCCCTGTCTGCGCCTGCGTCCCGGCCAGCACCTCGGCGATGTCGTCGCGCGCGATCTTCATCTTCATCGCGCCCATCTCCACTTCGAAATGATTGTCGTCGACTTTGCGCGCCACCCGCGCGGGACGCCCCGTCGACTTCAGCTTCACGGTGTCGCCCTGGGAAACGTGCTTCACCACTTGCGGTTGCGCGTCAGGATCGTCGTGGTCGGCTCCCGTGGAATGGGCCACTACGGTTGAATCGAACTGCTCGCGGAACTCGCGGCGCATCTTCGCAATCCTGCGCTCCGCGTCTTTCGAAAGCTTCTGCGCCGCCGCGCGATCTTGCACCGCATTTGCTGCTTCGCGCGCGTGATATTCGAAATCGCGCAGCAGGCTTTCCAGCTTTTTTTCCATCTCGCGAATCTTGGCCTGCTGCTCTTTCCGTCCCTCAGCGGCGAGTTGCGCTTTCTCGCGATCCAGTTCCTGTTCGCACGTCTTCAGACGCAGGCGTTCGTTTTCCGCCTCGCGCAAATCGGCATGCAGCTTGTCGAGAAATTGCCCCACGTCGCGAGCCTGCGTCCCCAGCCGCGCCCGCGCGTTCTCGATGATGGCCGGATTCAAGCCTAGCCTCCGCGCAATGTTAATGCCCGCCGACGCTCCCGGCACGCCCACTTTCAATTCATACGTCGGCTGCAGCGTAGCCTCGTCAAATCCCACGGATGCGTTCACCACGCCCGGAGTATTCGCCGCGTAAACCTTGAGCGAAGTGTGATGAGTGGAGACCACGGTCATGCAGCCGATGCCGCCAAAGTGTCCGGCAATCGCCACGGCCAAAGCCGCACCCTCTTCCGGATCGGTAGCGGAGCCCAGTTCATCCAGCAACACCAGCGACTGCGCGGTCGCCGTGCGCGAGATGAAATCAATATTAGTGACGTGCGCCGAGAAAGTAGAAAGATTTTGCTCAATGGACTGGTAGTCGCCAATATCGGCGAGCACGGCGTCGAACACCGGAAGCTCAGCCCGATCAGCAGGCACCGGAAGTCCAGACTGCGCCATCAACGCCAGCAGGCCGACGGTCTTGAGTGTGACGGTCTTGCCGCCGGTATTCGGTCCCGTGATGATGAACTGCCGTCGTTCGCCTTCCAATTCCACACTGACCGGGACGACGGAAATTCCTTTCGCCCTAAGATTGCGCTCCAGCAACGGATGTCGCGCGTTGTGCAACAGCAGCCGGGGCTGCGCACGAGTCGTGTGGGGACGGGCGCCTTCGCCCGTCCAGCCTGGGCGAAGCCCGGCTCCGCCGTCACCAGCCTCCGAATCGTCTCCACTCAGCTGAACCGCCACGCAGTTATAGTTCTCGGCGAAATGCGCCTTGGCAAATTGCAGCTCCAGTTCACCGAGCGCATCCACCGCAGCCAGAATTTCCTCGGCCTGCGCTCCGATGCGCTGCGTCATCTCCAGCAGGATGCGGTGAATTTCCGCCAGTTCCTCTTCTAGCAACCGCACCAGTTCGTTGTTCTGTTCGATCGTCTCCAACGGCTCGACAAACACCGTCTGCCCGCTCGAACTGGCGCCATGCACCACACCCTGCACGCGCCGTTTTTGCTCGACCTTCACAGGAATGACAAAGCGTTCGCCGCGGATCGTCACCAGTTCATCCTGCACCGTGCCGCCCTCAGCCAGCCTTCGCAGATATCCCCGCAGCGATTCTTGAATCGAGCGCCGCTGTTTTTCGATCTCGCGGCGAATGCGCGCTAATTCCGGCGAAGCTTTGTCCTCCAGTGTTCCATCGGGCTGGATCTTGTTTCGGAAGAAGCGCAGAAAATCCGTGAAGTCGACGACTTGGTCCGAGAGCGCCCGCACTCCTTGCCAATCGGACTTCATATTCGCCGGCGGATGCAACACGATCTCCCGCCATTCCGCCGCGCGATCCACCACCAGGATCACATCGCGAATTTCTGTGGTCTCCAGCGCGGCTCCCGCGATGCGCGAGTTCTCGACGAGAAGACCGATTTCAAGCAGCCCGGAAAAATCAAACCGCCCGCCCACGCGCCGGAATTCCCGAATTTCCGCCGCCAGCTTCTGCTGGCTCTCAATCCAGCCGCGATCAGTCGACGGAGCAAGCGCGGCAATCCGCTCCTGCCCGAGCGGCGAGGACGCGTATCCGCGCAGCAATTCCCGCAGAGCATCAAACTCCAGCACCCCCACCGAACTATGCTTCAGTTCACCCGGCATCGCATTTCATCGTACAGGAGCAGAAGGCCGCAACGGCGATGGAAAGTTCGAAAAGCAGGAGAAGTCGAGCACAGGATCCAGCACATAAAGCTTCGAAGAGATTTAAGAAAAACGAGAGACGAACTTGTGGCCGCGTTGTCCGAATGCTATTTGCATTCAGCGGTCGTTAGGCTGAGTGGCCAACCGCTCCCGCCGCTTTCACCGCAGGAACCGGTTCCGCTTCCATCGGAATCCGTACCACGAACAGCGCTCCGCCTTCCCGCTTGTTCTGGCAGGTAATCTGGCCCCTATGATCCTGGATCACTCCATACACCGCGCTCAGGCCCAGGCCCGTACCTTTTCCGACGGGCTTGGTCGTATAGAACGGATCGAAAACCCGCTGCGGCTCGCGAATCCCGGGCCCGGAATCGGAAAACTGCAACACGGCCTCTTTGCCCTGACATTGCGCGGCGATTTCCAGGGACCCACCGCCGGCTTCTTCCAGAGCGTCCATGGCGTTCTCGATGATCTCGACAAATGCCTGGAAGAGTTGGTTGGCGTTGCCCTGCACTCGGGGCAAACTGGCGTCGATGGAGAGGCCTACACGGATCGTTCCAACTAAACGGCGCGACTCCAGCATCTGAGTCGCGCGGCGTAGCAGGACGCTCACGTCAACAGGAATTTTCTCTGCCGGCGATTGCTGGGCAAAGCTCAACAGGTCCGCGACCAGATCACGAGTTCGCCGCGCCTGGTTCACAATCTTGCGCACCAGCGCATTCTGTTCGTCCGTGAGCCGTTCCTTCGCCCAAAGTTGCTCGGAATAATTCACGATCGCAGTCAACGGATGGTTGATGTCGTGGGCCGCTCCCGCCACCAGGTTGCCCAGGGAAGCCAGTTTCTCTCTCTGCACCAGTTCACTCTGCAAACGCTTCTGGCTCTCGTATCCCAGGCGCGACTCCTGCAGCAGGGCCATCAGCGTTTGGTCTTGCACATACTGCCGCAGAAAAACAAACGCTCCCAACAGCAACATGGCGACCAGCACGGTGGCAATGCGGAACACGCGGGAAGGGGCCGCCGACTTATCGAGCAGTATCGTCCACACGCCCAACACCGGCAGCGACAACAGCGCCAGCATGGCGAGACGCGGAAGCACTTTCTTCCACCGCGGGTCCATGCTGACCGCGCGGCTTTGCAGATCCCAATTCCGCGCCGATAGCACAGTCGCCGCCATCCACGCCAGTGTCCCGATGAAGGAAACGTCGTACAGGCTTCCTGAGTAGTACCTGCCGCTCATTACTGCCCACTCAAGTACTCGCGAGCCGATGGCGTACAGCAGACCAATGGAAAAAAAATGCAGATAGAGCCGCCGCCATCCGCTCGAACTGGTCCATGCCGCTCGCCCCAACACGGCCAGCAGCAGGACATTCTCCAACAGATACAGCCGGTTGTAGCAGACGTTGTACACGTCGACGTTCAGCGCCACATACTGGTGAGGAAACACAATGAAGGCATAAAGAAAAATCCACCATCCCAACAGCATCAGAAAATTCCGCAGACTGAGATGACTTCTGCCTTCCTTTTTCACCAAGTCCGGACGCCAGACCACGGCCGCGATCATAGGTACCGCATGAAAGAAGAGAATGATGTCAAAGACCGAGGCATCGGGAATCTTGCGATGCAGAAATAAGTTGCCATAGGTCCAAGACGCCTCGTGACAAGCCCATAGCGAGAACCCCAACATCATCAACGTCCAGAAACTGCGCTCCTGGCCGGGCCGCGCCAGGGCGTTGCTCAGCGCGATCGCGGTGGCGACCAGCATCAGAGCCAGCCCCGCGAGATCAGAAAATGCCGTCAGCCCAACGCTCTTATGAGCAATCGCCGACACCGCGGCAAAAGCCAGAGTGACTCCGGCCGCTGCGGCAAACCAACGGTGGCGCTGAAAAAAAGTCATCCGTCCCAATTCTATGGCACCGAATCCGTGATACCGAGAACCGTTTGAAAGCTCGCACGTTACTTCCGTCACCTCCGGTCCGAGGGGTGGGGGTTTTTGATCTCTTCACCCGCACTTCGCAGCCTCAGACTCCAAAGATGTTCTAAAATCACTAGGGGAGGCACGAATCGAGCCTCCTCTGGTGACCTGCTATGGCATTCCCTGTAACCCGCCTTCGTCGCCTCCGCCGCACCGCGGAGCTGCGCAACCTGGTGTGTGAGACTCGCCTCACNNCATCCTGTTCGGCCTTCCCGACAAAAAAGACGAAGTCGCCACCGGCGCGTGGGCCGACGATGGCATCGTGCAGCAAGCCACCCGCGCGATCAAGCGTGAGGTCTCTAGCCTGATCCTGATGGGCGATGTCTGCCTCTGCGAATACATGTCGCACGGCCACTGTGGAATCGTGAAAGCCCTGTCGCCGCCGCAATCGCTAGGCGCCGCCGTTGCCTCCCCTCCCTCACGAAAACGTGTCATCCCGAGCGAAGCGAGGGACCTGGGGGTCGCTTCCTCCGCGCCCAATCGCCCCCCCGACTACGAAATCGTCAACGACGTCTCCCTCGAACTCCTCGCCCGCGCCTCAGTCTCGCTCGCCAAAGCGGGCATCGACATCATCGCCCCCTCCGACATGATGGACGGCCGCGTCGCCGCCATCCGCCGCGCCCTCGACGCCGCCGCCTTCACCAACACGCCCATTCTTTCCTACGCCGCCAAGTTCGCCTCCGGCTTCTACGGCCCGTTCCGCGAGGCCGCCGACTCCGCCCCACAATTCGGCGACCGCCGTTCTTATCAAATGGACGGAGCCAACCTGCGCGAGGCGATGCGCGAAATCGCAGCCGACATCGAGGAAGGCGCCGACATGATCATGGTCAAGCCCGCCATGCCCTACCTCGACGTAATCGCCGCCGCCCGCGCCCGCTTCGACCTGCCCCTCGCCGCCTATCAAGTCTCCGGCGAATACGCCATGATCGAAGCCGCCGCCCAAAACGGCTGGATCGACCGCGACCGCGTCATGATGGAATCATTACTAAGCATCCGCCGCGCCGGCGCCACCATCATCCTCACCTACTACGCCAAAGACGCCGCCCAGCTGCTGGGATGATTGTGTAGCGCGCGCTCTCCCGGACCGGGACCACAAACTGCATGTAGGGCGAATGGCTTTCCAGTTCAAAGAACTCGCGAGCATGTTCCAAAGGTACCGCGCCGGCGAATGGACGGAAGCGCTCGCGATGCTTGATACGATCGTTCACGACATCTCGCATCTCTTTCGATAAAGGGCTCGCAAGAATGCTGCGGTGCCCGAGAGCTCCAGGTCCATATTCCATACGGCCCTGGAACCAACCAAGAATTTCACCCGCAGCAAGGCGCTGGGCAGCGACCGAAACAACGTCGGGCGGGCGGCTGTATCGTATGGTGCCTTGCTGGGCCTGTCACCACCGCGTCATGTCCCACAAACCGCAGGCCATAGTGCTCGCGGTAATACTCTCCGTTATGAATGCCGGAAAAGCCTAGGACCAGCAAATGAGTCTCTACCTCACAATCCAAGCCGAATTATGTTGCTCGTTGAGGCTAACGAAGTTCGTTCATCTTGATAATCGAGATTCTGGACGTGTAGTCGTCAAACAGGAAGTTGGCCCAGATCCTTGCCGCACGTTTTTCGACAAATCGATCCCGGCGAATGGAATTGTCTTGCGGAAGGATGGTTTACCTGCGGTTGATCTACTTTCGGAACTCCGAGTTTATTTCGAGCTCAGTTTTTCTATAGCGAGCCTCTGCAGCGGTTGCGATGCCTCGGCCGCCGGGAAGCCTCACGTCGGGCTCCACGCCGGTTCCTGCCCAGTTGGTCTTGGAGATCGGCTTCATTGCCCTCGCAAACGACACGCAAATCATGAAATGGTCGTCAATCACCGGTGGCCGCGCCACCTCGTATTTTACGATTCAAGCCGGACGTCGAACTCAATTCTAACTTCGTCTTTGGCTCTGACGCCCGCTTTTCCGGGAGGCTTGATCCCAAAGTCGGTCTGCTTCACGATGGTCTCGCCGGTGTAACGGCCGTCCTTTAGCGTCACGTGCACCGTGACCGGCCGCGTCTGCCCGCGCAGCGTCAGATTCCCGCGCAGGGTCCACCGCCCCTTGCCGGCGGGCTCCGCGCCTACGGACTTGAACACGATCTCCTGATGACGCTCGCTATCGAGCACTTCCGGCCCCAGCATCGTCTTCTGCACTTCGGCGCGATCTTTCTCGGAAGCGTCCTTATCGATCACGCGCAGCGCCCGCGCATCCACGTGCATTTCAACCGCAGGATGCGAGCCCGTGTCCGCCGTACCGCTGTGAATCGGCGCGCGCACCTCGTGCTCGTGTCCCAGCCCTGAGAATGCGCCCGTCTTGCCGACGTGGATTGTTAACATGGACTTCTGCGTGTCGATGTTATGTTGTTGGGCGCTCACGTCCAGTACGCCCATCAAGCTCATTGTCGCCAGGAAAACGGTTCGCCTCATCGCTCACCTCTCAAACCCGAATTTCCGTTTAGCCCCACTGTGGCGGTTCCGGGCGAGTCATCGACCGATCCGTGAGGGTCCATAAAATCATTCTGGGGTTCTTCAGGTGGGACCAGTTGACCAAGTGCAATCGTTGTTTGTGTCAGGGAGTTGTAAAAAATTTGTTCCAAGGTTGCGCATGAGCCCGCAGTGGGGGCACATTTCCAGGCGGGCCCGACTGCTGCTGCTTGACAGTGTATTGGGCGTAGCGTGTCCCACACCGCCCCACTCAGCCCTGCTAGCGCAGGGTTGATCTTTCTGTCCGGTACTGTCCCAACTCTTGCAGGAGCAAACGGCCCGTTCGAAAAAATGCTAAATTCATCACTTCATGTCTGCCCCAAATTCCAACTTTGTTCGCGCCTGCAAGTCCCAGCCCGTCGACCGCACCCCCGTCTGGTTCATGCGCCAGGCCGGACGCTACATGCCTGAGTACCGCGCAGTCCGCAAGCAACACTCGCTCCTCGAAATCTGCAAGAAGCCCGCGCTCGCCGCCGAGGTCACCATCACCGCTGCCGAAATCCTCGGCATCGACGCCGCCATCATCTTCGCCGACCTCCTGCTGCCCCTCGAAGTCATGGGCCTGCCCTTTCATTTTTCCGCAGGCGAAGGTCCCATCATCGAGAGGCCAGTGCGCAGCAAGGAAGACATCGCGAACCTACGCACCGACCGCGCCGCGGACCTCGGCTATGTCTCCGAAGCGGTGAGTCTGGTCGCAAAGCATTTCGCCCATCGCGTTCCCGTGATCGGCTTCTGTGGCGCTCCCTTCACTCTCGCCAGCTACATGATCGAGGGCGGCGGATCGCGCAACTACATCCGCGCCAAGAAAATGATGTACAACGCTCCCACCGACTGGGACGCGCTGATGCGCAAATTGGTTGTGGTCACCGCGGCCTACGCTGCCGAGCAGGTGCGCGCCGGCGCCGACGTGATTCAGATCTTCGACAGCTGGGTCGGCTGCCTTAGCGTCGAGGACTATCGCCTCTCGGTACTCCCCCACGTTACCGCCATGGTGAAGCAGTTGCAGAAAACCGGAGCGCCCATCATTTATTTCGGCACCGACAGCGCCACGCTCCTCCCCGCCATGAAAGAGACCGGCGCCGACGTAATCGGACTCGACTGGCGCATCCCGCTCGACGAAGGCTGGGCCCGCCTCGATCATGAGCCTGCCGTGCAGGGAAATCTCGATCCCGTCCTGCTCTTCGCCGACTGGAAGGAATTAAAATCGCGCGCGGAGGACATCCTTCGCCGCGCTGCCGGACGCCCCGGCCACATCTTCAATCTCGGCCACGGCATCTTGCCTGAAACGCCAGTCGAAAATGTGAAGGACCTGGCCCGCTTCGTGCAAGAGTATTCCGTCCCGGCATCCGGCTCCCGCATTTCGGCTTCCCGAAGCCGAGAGCCGAGAGCCGGAAGCCGCAGTTCATGATTCGCATCGCCATCATCGGCGGAGGCATCTCCGGTCTCGCCTCCGCGTTCACACTGGAAGAACACCGCCGCGCTGGCGCCGATCTCGACTACGTTCTCTACGAAGCATCGGCGCGACTCGGCGGCGTCCTCCGTACTGATCATGTCGACGGATGCCTCATCGAAGCCGGCCCCGATTCCTTCATCACCGAAAAAACCTGGGCCCCGGATCTCTGTCGCGCCCTAGGCCTGGGCGATCAGCTCATCGGTTCGAACGACGCTGATCGCAAGACTTACATTCTGACCAACGGTCGCCTCGTGGCTATGCCCGATGGCCTGACGTTCATGGTCCCTACAAAAATTCTCCCGACCGGCCTTTCGCCGTTATTTTCCTGGAAGACCAAGCTACGCATGGCGCAGGAACTGTTTCACCCGCCGCGCGCCGCCGATCACGACGAATCCGTCGCGTCCTTCGTCGAGCGCCACTATGGCTCCGAAATGGTCGATCGCCTCGCGGACCCGCTGCTCTCTGGCGTGTACGGCGGAGAAGCCGCCAGCCTCAGCGTCCGCGCCGTTCTCCCACGGTTTGCGGAAATGGAACGCGCTCACGGCAGTCTGGGTCGCGCCATGCTCGCCGCGCGCAGGAAGATGTCGGCGGGACCGCGGAAGCCCGCGCCGCCGCTCTTCACTTCGCTCAAGAACGGCATGCAGCACTTGGCCGAGACCGTGACCTCGCGCTTGACCCCGGTATCGCTGCTGACGAACACGCCTGTACAAGCGATTCAATCCGAAGCTGGAGGATGGGTCGTATCAGCCGGCATGCAATCCGATCACTTCGACGGTGTCATCGTCGCGTTGCCCGCACCCGCTGCGGCTCAAGTGCTTCGGATCACGAGCCCCGACCTCTCCGCCGAGCTGGCGGCCATCCAGTACAGTTCTTCCATCACCGTCGGCCTCGGCTATGATCGCGAGGTCCGCCAGTCGCTTCCGCCGGGCTTCGGATTTCTTGTGCCCCGCAGCGAAGGCAAGCGCCTGCTGGCCGCGACTTTCGTTCACAACAAATTCCCGCATCGCGCTCCCGAAGACCGCGCCCTGCTGCGTTGTTTTTTCGCTGGAAGGAACGCGGAAAATGTCTGGCCGCTTGGCGAGGATCAGATCATCGGAATCGTGCGCGACGAACTCCACCAGATCCTAGGCCTGCGCGCCGAGCCACTCCTCGCCCGCGTCTACAAATGGAAGTTCGCGATGGCGCAATATGGCGTCGGACATCTCGATCGCCTTGACCGCATCGAACACCTGCGCCAGCAGTTGCCCGGCCTGGCTCTCGCCGGCAACGCTTACCGCGGCATCGGCGTCCCCGACTGCATCCGCTCCGGCCGCACCGCCGCAGAGCAATTCGTAGAGGCGTAGCTCAGCAGGCTACGTCTCGTTTGGAAATGCTCATGTAGAGACAGCCGCCTCGGCTGTCCTG
>PLEA01000336.1 GCA_003136335.1 Acidobacteriaceae bacterium
GTGGCGATGGCGTCCACGGTGCCGTCGGCGAGCGCGACCACAATGGCTTCTCGGTCGGTCGCCGAGCGCAGCGGCGGGTTCATCTTGAAGTTGGTGTCGTACTCGCCGACGTTCTCGTCAATCAGGGTGAAGTGGTGGGGCGTAACTTCGCAGCTGACGCGGGCTTTCGCGCGCTTGCCGCGGCGCACGGACTTCAACGCGTCGGCGGTGGAAAGATGCGCCACGTGGAGACGCGATTCACGAATCTGTTGCGCGAGCGTAACATCGCGGTCCACGATGGAGGCTTCGGCGGCGGCCGGCATGGCGCGCAGGCCCAGGCGGAAGCTCGTGGGGCCGGCGTGCATCGAGCAGTTTTCGGTGAGGCGTGTATCTTCCGCGTGCTGCACCACAGGGAAATTTAATTCCGCGCCCAGACGCAGGGCCATGCGCATCACGTCATCGTCGAGGATGGGCCTGCCATCGTCGGTGACGGCGACGGCTCCGCCGCGCTGCAAGGCGCTGAAGTCGGTGAGAGTTCCTCCGCGACTGCCGCGCGTGGCGGCGGCAATGGGAAAAACATTGACCATGCCTCCGCGCTCGGGATTCCGCAGCCAAGTGACCCATTCCGCCGTATCGACCACGGGCGCGGTGTTGGGCATGGTGCAGACGGAGGTGAAGCCTCCGGCCGCGGCCGCGGCGGTACCGGTGGCGATCGTCTCTTTGTAGCTTTGGCCGGGCTCGCGCAGGTGGACGTGCAGGTCGATGAAACCGGGGGCGACGATGAGCCCGCGAGCATCGAACTTTTCGTCGGCGCTGCCGCGGATTTTACTTGGCAGAGCGACCTCGGCGACGCGGCCATCGCGCAGGAGGATATCCAAGGGCGCGTTGATCTTCGCCGCGGGATCGATGAGGTGGCCGCCTTTGATCAGAAGCGACGCCAGTTTGGGTGTGTTATTGCCCATGCGGTTGATTGTCCTGGCGCCCATCGAAGCTTCCAGAACCGGTGCCGTCCCTGCGGGACTCTTTTCCTTTCTCTCACTTCTTCCCGGCACTTCCGTGCCGGGCTTTCACATGCCGCCGCTACGCGGCTAGGTCACAGAGAATTCGGCATCGTGCGTTGCTTCAATATCCGCGCCGATCCGTGCCAATCCGTGGCTCATTTCGCCTTTCCCAACGCCCGCGCCAAAATTGCCATGCGCGTGGGGACGCCGTTGTGGACTTCGTCGACGATCACGGACTGCGGGCCGTCGGCAACCTCCGCGGTTAACTCGAGGCCCCGGATGATGGGGCCTGGATGCATTACGATGGCATCGCGTTTGGCCAGTTTCAGGCGCGCTGTCGTCATCTGGTAGCGCGCAATATAGTCCTGCAGGCGAATTTTCTGGCCGGCCAGGCGCTCTTTTTGCACGCGCAGCAGCATGATTACGTCGGTGCCCCGCAACGCGTCTTCGAGGTGGCGGGTCACGCGGAGACCAGGCGCAAGCGTGGCGGCAACGTCGGGGACGAACTCGGGTGGGCCGCACAGGGTCAGCTTCACTCCGAACTTGGTCAGCAGGTGGCAGGCACTGCGGGCGACGCGGCTGTGAAAGATGTCGCCGATGATGGTAGCTTGCAGGCCCTTGAACGACCTCTTGTGTTTCAGGATGGTGAAGGCATCGAGCAGCGCTTGCGAAGGATGCTCGTGCATGCCGTCCCCGGCGTTGATGACGGGAATGTCGAGATGCTGCGCCATCAGGTGCGGCGCGCCGGCCGACGGATGCCGCATGACGATGCAATCGGCGCCCACGGCTCGCAGCGTGTATCCGGTGTCGAGCAGGGATTCGCCTTTCTCGATGCTGGAGCCGGAAGATTGTACCAGCGTGGTCATCGCGCCGAGCGACTTCGCGGCGAACTCGAAGGAAGAGCGGGTGCGGGTGGACGCTTCGTAAAACAGAAGTACGATCCGCTTGCCGCGCAGAAGCGGACGGGCCTTCAGCGGATTCATGCGGCGGGCCAGCTTGAGCAGGCCCAGGATGTCCCTCGCGTCGAGGTGTTCGATCCCGAGCAGCGAACCGCGTGCGGGCTTATTCATCGGAAAAAGTGCAAACGGTGCATCATACGCGGCAGGCGGTGCTGCCGCAAGGGCGGCGCGCTCGCTTGGGTGGAGGGCGTCGACCGCTTAGGACAACCGTATCGCGCCCGGCATGCGAGGGGCAAGATGCCCCTTCGACAAGCTCAGGGCAGGCTCTCTCGACAGCCGGCAGGATGCCGGCGCTACGAATGCCGCGGCGCTACAGAATTAGGATCGATCGCGGCGGCCAAGGATGGCCCCGCCGAGTGCTCCGCCGAGGCCTCCGAGGACGATTGAAGCGAGAAAGGCAAAAACCAGGCCAGACAACATCAGGAACTCAAGTCCGCCCTGAGTTTTCAGGCGCTCGAATACGGCCAGTACCTGCGGGTCGCTGGTTTGAGAGGCTGCTTGCTGAATTTTTACCAGGAGTTGGTTGCGGAGTTCCGGCCCCTTATGCAGAAAGATCACGACCAGTGCTTCGAGAATGGACGACACCGCGAACCAGAGCAACCCGCTCAGTGCGCCAAGCCCAGCTCCCGCCGCAGACTTGATCATGATTTCCCGGCGCCGCTGGCGATAAAAAACAACGGCAAGGAACCCGACGCTAAACATGGCCACGAAGGGGTTCAGTCCCATAAACATCAGCAACGACGCGACCAGCGCTGCTAGTGCGCACGGCCTTAAAGCCTGAGACCACTGCATCGGGAGGGCAAGAACCGGAAGAGTCGGCGAGGCCGGGAGAACCGTCGAGTCTTGAGATTCTGTGGCGGCGAATGCCAAGGAAGGCGGCGCCGGCTCCGCGATTACCACGCGGATCTGCGGGGCCGAGCAGTGCGGGCAAAAAGGAATGCCTTCTTCCACCACTTGTCGGCACTTGTAGCAAGGTTGTTCCATCAGGGGTTAAATGCTGCTTTGAAAGTATCGCACGCGAACCCTGCGGCAAGGACGAAGCGCATGTTTTTGTGAAGGCATCCTCCCGATTCCGGCACATTTCGTGCCGGGCTCGCGCAAGCTGCCGCTGCTCTCCGAAGAAGTTATTTCCGACGCACCCAATTGCTGCGCTGCGAGCCCGCCTTTTAGCATGAAGGGCTGTGAGGGCAGAGAACCCTTCATAGGTTCTTGCGCAAAGTTTTGCCCTTTTGTGTCAGATTTTTCTCGAAATTTGGATTGTTTCCGCAAGGCGGGTGCTGATACTATGCGTGTGCCTGATTGCGGCCTGCTTTTTATCATCTCTCCTAAGGGTAGCCATGCAAGGGTAGCCATGCCTACGGAACGCAAACATAGGGAAGAAATCGTCCGCTACGGACGCATGCTCCATGAAAAGGGCTTTGTAGCCGCCATGGACGGGAATCTCTCCGTCCGGCTCGAGGGCGACCGCATCCTGGTGACCCCTACATGCGTCAGCAAAGGCGCGATGCGGGCCACGGACATGGTGATCGTCGACTTAGACGGACAGCAGGTCGCCGGGCGGCGCAACGTAACCAGCGAACTCGGCATGCACTTGCTGATCTATCACACGCGTCCTGATATTCAGGCGATTGTGCACGCCCATCCTCCCACCGCGACCGGCTTTGCCGCCGCCGGCATTCCCTTGACCGAGCCCCTGGTCTGCGAAGTGGTAATGGGTTTGGGATGCATACCGCTGGCGCGCTACGGAACGCCGGGCACCTCAGAATTGGCGCAGACGCTGGAGCCATACGTTCCGGGCTACGACGCTATTCTCATGTCGAATCACGGCGTGGTGACCTACGGGGATACTCTCGAGCACGCTTACATGAAGATGGAAACCGTCGAGCACTTTGCTCAGATCGCGCTGGTCACGCACTTGCTCGGACGGCAGCAACCGCTCAAGGAAGTGGAAATCGAGAAGCTTTTGATGGCCCGCACCAAATATTTTGGTGCGAAAATCGCGGCGTGCATGCCCTTGCCGCGGTCCCCGCAAAAAGTCAGCTAGATCGAGATCAAACTCCCTACCCTCTCGCGGAAAACGCGAGAAGGGTGGGGCAC
>PLEA01000459.1 GCA_003136335.1 Acidobacteriaceae bacterium
CGTGGCGGGGCTGAACGCGGCGCGTGCAGCGAGCGGGGGAGGGCCGTTCGTATTCGATCGCGCCGAAGCCTACCACGGCGTGATGATCGACGACCTGGTGACGCGCGGGGTGACGGAGCCCTATCGCATGTTCACGTCGCGAGCCGAGTTCCGCCTGCATCTGCGCATCGACAATGCCGACCGACGGCTGACGCCCCACGGTCGGCGCGTGGGCTTGATCTCGGATGATGCGTGGGCAGATTTTCAGGCGAAGCAACAGCGGCTCGACAAGATAAAGAAGCTGCTGGAAAGTACACGGATCACTGCTGCAATGCTGAACGGTTGTCATTCCGAGCAGCGAAGCGGGGAGGAATCTGCTGTCACGGGCTGGGCATCGGTCGTTGGTCAAACCTGCGCGCAAGTGTTGAAGCGTCCTGAAGTCACGGTCGAGCAACTCGTCCCGATCCTGAGGAAACTCGCACCCGATTTTTTCGCAAGGAACTCCGCGCCCTCCACACCCTCTGTGGTAAATCTTTCTTCGGAAGTCCGCAACGAACTCAAATCCGTCGAGACCGAGATCAAGTACGAAGGCTACCTGCTGCAGCANNTCGCGCATTCCCGGCGTCACGCCAGCAGCGGTATCGCTGGTGAACGTCTACATTGAAATCCAGGCGCGCCGCCGCGACCAGGCCGCCGCGCTCTAAGGCCAAAGTTTCGGCGCCTAGCAAGTCCTCCACTCCGCTTGCCCTTCCCTGGGGGAGGGGCAAGCTCTGGTCGGGATGACAGTTTTTCTTAACGCGGATTCTGTTTGCTTTGCAGCTCTTCCGCGAGCTTGAGTTCGCCTTCCGCTTCGTCTTTCTTCCCCATATCGCGGTAGGCCTGGCCGAGCAGGTGGTGGGTTGTGGGATTGTTGGGATCCATGGTCGCGGCGCGCTGCAGGGCACGCACCGCCAAATCGAATTCGCCTTTTTTCTCGAGCACCTTCCCCATCAGAATGTAAGGCCCTGTCGATGTCGCGTCGAGCCAGATGGAGCGCTGCAGCACCCGCTCCGCATCTTCAAACTTCTGCACCCGTGAGTACGCGTCCGCCAGTTTGTAGTAAGTCGCCGCATGCCCCGGGTTGATGGACAATTCTTTTTGGAACTCTGATATCGCTTCCGGCACCCGCGATTTGTAGAGATACAACTCGCCCAGCAGGAAGTGCACCAGCGGCAGCTTGGGATCGAGAGCCACCGCCTTTTGCGCGTATTCCTCTGCCACCGGATCGTACTCCTGGCGCAGGAGCATCCGCGCCGTAAACAAATAACTGGCGGCCGAGTCGGGCGGCACATCAAACATTTTTGCGAATGCCTTACGAGCCTGCGCGTAATCTTTCGTCTGGATGTAACAAATGCCGAGAATGTAGGAAGCGTCCACATTGGCGCGCGAGTACCAGCCTTGGACTTGTTCGAGCAGTGGAATCGCGTCCGCCGGATGCCCGCCCAGGTAATAAGAAAGCCCGAGCAGTTGAGTCGCCTCGCTGTTTGCAGGGTCCGCCGCGGTTGCCTTTCTTAGATATTCGATTGCCTTGGGGAAATCGCTTTTCTTGTAGTAAGCCGTGCCCATCTCCAGGGCTAGACCTTTCGCGGCGGGATCGCGGGCCTCGAGACCTTGCAACTCGGCGATGGCCTCGTCGACTTTCCCTTGTTGCATCAACTTTCGCGCATCAGCATATTCAGAGGGCGCATGCGATGGCGGCGTGGACGGCGTCTCGGGGGGCGCAGGCTGCTGCGCCAGCCCCGACGGAGAAAATGCCCATAAGAATGCCGCGAGGAATGCAGGTCGAAACACGAAAACAAATTGCTTGGCTTTCATGCCGTGTTGCATATCGAAGATTAGAGCACAGGCCTCGTCCGCGGCGATCCATCGATCGCGATAATCAGCGATCAATGCGAGTTCGTTTCTTTCTGCAGCGCTTCAAGATTCTCTTTCGCGATTGGCTGATTAGGATCAATCTGCAAGGCGCGCTCGAAGTGTGATTTCGCTTCCGGAAAGCGCCCCATCTGGGCCAGAGCGGCGCCCAGGTTCGCCTCCACATTGGCGTCTTCGGGCTGCAACTGCAATGCGAGACGGAAGTGCTCCGCTGCGCCTGCAAAATCGTTCTGCCCGGCAAGCGCAAAGCCCAGATTGTAATGAGCTTCGAAATAATCCGGACGCGCTTTCAGCGCCGTCTGCAAATATCCCACGGCTTGCTCCGGATGTTCTGCAGCCACAAGCGCCGCGCCCAGAGCGTTGTTCGCGGCTGCGTCCTCGGGACGTAGTCGCACGGCAAGTTCGTATTCGCGGATCGCCGCCTCGANNTGCAGCATCGCCGCCAGGTTGTAATGCGCTTCGAAATCGCTGGGATTCTTCTCTACATTGTGGCGCGCCAATGCCTCCTGCAGCGCCATGCGCGGATCGCCCTGAGCCGGGTCGAAGTTCACCGGGAGCACCTGCAGCCACAGGTGGCACATCTCGTCGGTCGAACGATTGCCACCCTTCACCCGGGCTGGGGGATGATTGGGATTCAGCGGATTCTCGTCCGAATTGTCATAGACGTAGCGCAGGCTCACTTTGGTTCCCGCCGGCAAGCGNNACCAGTTCAGGTTCCAATGCGGAATGTGAATCAACGTTTCCTTGGTGCCGTCAGGCAGCGTGGCGGACGCCTGAATATCTTTTCCCAGATAATGCGCATGCGGATAAATGGCCAACAACTCAACATCGATGGGCAGCGTGAAGTCGTCGGTAACCAAAAAATCCTTTTGCCCCGCTGGAATGTCGAGCTTGGCATCGTTTTCGAGTTGCAGCAGCATCGGCAGTTTAGTCGCCGGATGCGGCGTGAAGTAAAGCCCGATGCTTGGTTGAATCACCTCCGGCTTCCCGGATGGCTGAAGATGCGTATTGAGTATGAGGTCAGTGCCTTGGTCGAGGCGTAGCGCCATGCCTTCCGGCTCAACGTAAGGAACCGTCCCCGGCTTCCAGAAGAGCAGGTGACTGTCCGGATCGAACACTCGAGACTCGATGCGAATCTCCATGCCGCCGAAACCCGCGCCGGGCTCGGCTTCGCGCTTTCGGGACGATCCTTCGCGATCCACCAGAAGGTTCGCGTGATGCACGTAGCGCTTGTCGCCCGGACGAATCTCAACCGCCTTGACCCAGCGCGTTTCTTGAATCGGAACCAGAAAAATAAAATTCCAGTACGTGTCGGTGCCTGAGGGGGGCAGCGTAAGCGGCTTGTTCGCCGTGAGAACCAGATCAGGCTTGCCCAGCCGCCAGCCTTCGACGAACTTCGGCGGCGGAGGCAAATCCGCAGGATCGCCCTCGACTTCACCCTGCTCGACCCAGCGCTGGATTTGATTGATTTCCACATCCGCCAGGCGAAGCTCATCCGCAAACTTCAACTTCTGCGGCTCCGGCAGCCACGGGGGCATGGCACGCGACGGCGTCACCTCCACAATTTGCCGCGCATGCTTTTTTACGTCCGAATAATTCAACAAAGAAAACGGCGCCGCTTCTCCGGGCCGGTGACAGGTGGCGCAGGATCGAAAGACGATCGGAGCCACGTCCCGATTGAAAGTAACCTGATCTGCCGACGCCGGGGCAGAAGAGGATTGGCGCGCAGCCGGCCTGCCGAGGAGGGTTCCCATCGCGCCCATGCCCGCCAGCACAACGACCGTCCATCCGGCGCCGCGTAGCCAGGAGCTTATTCCAGGTCCGAGATGTAGCATCCCACTCCCCTGACNNGAGATCGACATACCAGTCGTCGATGCGCCCGTCGTAGACCAGTTGATGATTGCGGTCAAAGACTGCGACCTCGGGAGTAATCTGCGCGTGCCCCAGCTTGACCAGCGCATGGTCAGGATCGCGCAGCGCCGGTAGGCGATATCCGTAGTCTTGCAGATACTTTCGAATCGCCTGCGGCGAATCGCTCCTGTCGGGATATATCAGCCAGAAACTGGCGCGGTCCGCATACTGCCCGCTGATCTGCTGAATGACCGGAGCGTAGCGGCTGGAAACCGGACAATCGCGGCGCAGAAATACCAGCACCACAATCTTGCTGGAATCCGCGGCGAGCGGATTGACCTTGTGACCGTCGAGATCTAAGGCAGCCTGCTGCGCCATCGCGAAACCCGAACAAACCAAGAGCGCCGGGACAATCAACAGCGGGAATCGGAGTCTTGCCATAGGAATGCTACGCGCACAGAACTAATCTGGATTCTAAGAGCGTCGGGGATGGCTGTCCATCCCAGCAGCGCGGGCATTCTCTGCACTGCAAGCTCTCTGCCGCTACAATGGCCGGAGCATGATTGCCCATTTGCGCGGAAAGTTGCTAGCCAAGCATCCCAATCAGGCCATCGTCGAAACCAGCGGCGTCGGCTATGACGTGACCATCAGCGTGCCTACTTTCTCCGACCTTCCGGTGGTCGGCGCCGAGATCGCGCTGCACATTCATACGCATGTGCGTGAAGACCAGATTGCGCTGTATGGATTCCTGCGTCCCTCGGAGAAGGTGCTGTTCGAGAAGCTGATGACCGTGAGCGGGATCGGCCCCAAACTGGGGATTACGATCTTGAGCGGCATGCCAGCCGACGAAATGGTCGGAGCGATTCGTGGCAACGATATCGCGCGCCTCACCCGCATCCCCGGCATCGGCAAGAAGACGGCGGAACGCATGGTGCTGGAACTGCGCGACAAGCTGCCTTCAGCAGGACCGGCCTCTGCCCCCGCCGTTTCTGCCATGAGCGCAAATGAGGAAGACGTGCTTTCCGCATTGCTGAATCTGGGGTACCAGCGGGCAGCCGCCGAAAAAGCTCTCGCTGTGTTTGCAAAAAACAGCAAAGGCGGATCGTTCGATGCGATGTTTCGAGACGCCTTGGCCGCACTCTCAAAGTAATCGCTACTTCCCGATGCAAAACGTGCTGAAGATCAGGTTCAGAATGTCGTCGGTCGTGGTCGCTCCGGTGATAGCGTCGAGCGGGCGCAGCGCGCTGTAGAGATCGAGCAGCAGCATCTCATGCGGTACTCTGCCAGCCACGGCATTCTTCGCCGCTTCCAGCGCAACCAGCGAGTCCTGGATCAATCCCTGATGCCGAACGTTAGTGAGGAAGCCGGACTCCGCCTGGATTCCGGCCTCTCCGCCAATGTGCCGCAAGATTTCGGCGCGCAGTTCAGCGATGCCTTCGCCGCTGACAGCGGAGGTACGAACTTTCTGACCGCTCACTGCCAGCCACTGCCCACTGGTTCCGAGGTCGCATTTGTTTCCCACTACGATCACGGGCCGGTGCTCCGCCTGTCGCAGGAGTTCCGTATCTTCTGCTGTCTGCCCCTGCGACGCGTCGAGTACGCACAGCACCAGGTCCGCGTCGGCCAGCGCTTCCATCGACTTCCGAATGCCGATCGACTCCGCTTCGTCGAGCGCGTCGCGAATGCCGGCGGTGTCGACCAGTTTGACCGGAATGCCACCGATCGCCACAGTCTCGCTGACCAGGTCACGCGTGGTGCCCGGAGTCGCCGTGACGCTCGCGCGCTCCCGCTCCACCAGTTGGTTGAACAAACTTGACTTGCCCACGTTCGGCCGGCCGACGATCGCCAACGTCAATCCTTCGTGCACAATCTTGCCGTAGGCGAAGGTCGCGCTGAGTTGTTCGAGCGGCGCGCGCACGGCACCAATGTGAGTGAGAATCGTGGCATCCGGCAGCACTGACACATCGTCTTCGGCGAAATCGATGCCCGCTTCGAGCAGCGCGATCAGTTCCACTAGCTTCTGTTTGATCGGCTGCAACCGCCGCGACAGCGCGCCCTCCAGTTGCTGCGCCGCCACTTTCGCTTGATACAAAGTCTGCGAGTCGATCAAGTCGCGCACCGCCTCGGCCTGCGTCAGGTCGATGCGCCCATTGAGAAACGCGCGCATGGTGAACTCCCCGGGCTCTGCCAGTCGCGCCCCAGCAGCCACACAAAGCTCCACAATATGCCGCAACACTACCGGAGACCCATGCGCGGAGATTTCAATGATGTCATCAGTCGTGTAAGAGTGCGGGTTCGCAAAATAAGTAACCACAACTTCGTCGATGCGCTGAACAGCTTCATGTGGCGCGCTCGCCCCCGCCGGGTGCCCCATCCTCGCCGCGCTTTTTGCGGCTAGAGCCTGCCCGGAGCTTGTCGAAGGGGTGGGGATTTTGACTGCCTCCGTGCCTGTTGTCTTGCGCTCTGCCTCGATCAATTCCCCAAACGCAACTTGCCCCGGCTCCAGCCCATGCTTCAGCCGCAACATCGGCGCCGCAATTTCAAGCGCCCTCGCCCCCGCCAGACGGACCACCCCAATCCCGCCGCGCCCCGCTGGCGTGGCGATTGCGACGATCGTGTCGTCGAGGTTCACGCGCCGATTGTAACGGGTAAACTAAACGTCAACCAACGAGTGGGACCCGAACATGCACAATCCTGAGGAGCAGCCAAATTGTCCGTCGCTGACGAACTGCTAAAGGCCAACGAAAATTTCGCGCGCAATTTCAAGCTGGGAGATCTCGCCGTCCGGCCGAAGCGGCACGCCGCCGTCCTCGCCTGCATGGACTCCCGCATCCTCTTCGAGCACTGCCTGGGTTTGCATCCCGGCGACGCGCACATGATCCGCAATGCCGGAGGCATTGCCACTGATGACGCCCTGCGTTCGCTAATCATCTCGCATCATCTGCTCGACACGCAGGAATTCATCATCATCAACCACACCGACTGCGGACTGTTGAAGGTGCGCGAAGACGAACTGAAAGCGCGCCTGACGGAGAAGATGGGAACGGCCGCAGACGAACCTGCGCATTTCTATGCCTTCGACGATCTCGAGGCGAATGTCCGTCTCCAGATGCAGCGCGTGAAATCACACCCTTGGATTCCGAAGCACATTCCGGTACGGGGGTTTGTCTACGATGTTAGAACAGGGAAGCTGAAGGAAGTAACTTAATCACGTGGCGCGGGCGCCCCCGCCCGCGTCTCGCCGTGAAATAAACTGCCCCGAATCTTCCGGTCCGCGCTGTCCGGTTTCGAGGTTCTAAATTCCTCGTACAATCGGTTGGTTCCCGTCTTTTCGCGGGCGGGGGCGCCCGCGCCACACGCACCTACCGCGCCACAACCTTCTCAATCTCCGCCCGCAACTGATCATACGGCAGCGCGCCCGGATGGTACATCGACACTTTCCCGGTGCGGTCCAGCAGCACCAGCGTTGGCGTCGTCGACGCTCCGTAAATATCGAAGTTGTACCGGCTGATCGGCACCGGCATGTCGAGCAGTCCGTTATAAAAACGATGCCGCACGGCGTCGATGTACTGAAGTTCGTCGCTCGCCGAGGCGTGCTCGATCTGCGCCGTGTAACCGTAAAGCCGCGTAGGCCCGATCACTTGCAATCCCTTGCCGGAAAACTCCGAGCGCAACTGCGTGATGATGGGCGCCTCCGCTTTGCAGTCCACGCACCAGTGCGCCCAGAAAAACAAAAGCACGGGCGCACCTTTGAGTTGCGCCGCCAGGGGAAGTTTCGCTCCCAAAGACTGTACGGATTTCAGCGCCGGCGCCAGCTTCCCCTGCAGCGAGAGCAGGTTCAGGTTCTTCTGCAGGCGATCATGAATGGAAGTATTTCCGTACGTCCGCAGCGCAGCCTGCAGAAGCTCGACGGCCTGTGTTCGTTGCCCGCGCGCGGCCAGTACCTGAGACTGAACCTCCAGCGCCGCTCCCAACGCGATGGGCAAGTGCGGATCCGCATCCAGAGCGCGCTGTTTCAGTTGTTCGAGCACCATAGCCTTGGTCTGCTTCGCATAAGCGGCGGCCGGGTCGTATTGGTGCTGGTCCAGCGCGGCCCGCCCCAGCCAGGAATACGCCTCAAGATACTCGGCGTTGACTCCCTGTTGGCTGCGATAAGAATTGAGTGCCGACTCCGCGGCAGAAAAATTGTTCTGCGCCAGGGCGAGGCGCACATCGTCCACTATCGCCGCCCACGCCGAAGCGGTGAGCAAAACCGAAACCACCAGAATCCGCAAGCGCATATTTAGATGATGAAGGCTCTGCCGAAAGGTCGCAAGTGGGGCTATTTTTCCTGCAGAAACGAACCCGCTATAACATCCTGTACAGCAACTGTTTAGCCATAGCCTACAGCAAATTATGTAGCTATTTTGGTGCACTTTTCGTACAATCAAATTGCGTTTGATCTTTAGAGTTCCTTCGCAGTACAAGAATCTCCGCTTAACCCAGCGCGTGACCTGCCTGCAGAAGACCCTGAAAGTTTCAGCGCTACATCTAAGAAAAAGGAACATGCAACATCATGGAAACAGGAACAGTGAAGTGGTTTAACGACGCCAAGGGCTACGGTTTCATCAGCCGCCAGAACGGCGAGGATGTCTTCGTACATTTCTCCGCCATTCAGGCCAGTGGATTCCGCAGTCTGCAGGAAGGTCAGCAAGTGCAGTTTGACGTGGTCAAAGGCCCTAAGGGCTGGCAAGCTGAGAACGTCAAGGGCGCCTAACCCCGCTTCGCGATCGACAATCCGACACTAAGGGCGGCCAGCAACGGCCGCCCTTAGTGTCTCTGGGACCTGATCCTCGTTCGCCGATGGTGATTCTAGGGTTGCGCACTGCGCAGCAAGACGACGTCGGATTCGGTATGGCCGCGCACGATGGCCAGCTGTTTGCCATCAAATGACCAGTGGAAATCGTAGATGTGTTCGGTCTTGAAGTCGGTGAGTGCCTTCCCCTTGGAGCCATCGAGCGGCTGCAGCCACAGGTTATCCACTCCATTCTCGCGGGCCGGGTAAACGACTGCCTTCCCATCTCTACTCAAGCGCAACAGCCCGAACCGGAAACGATCGAGATCTTTGATCACAGCATGCCCCGAATCAGTTTGGACTAGAGCAAGCTTTTCTTTGTGCTCCCCCGAATGCATCAACGTGGGGAACACTATCTGTTTGCCGTCGGAAGAAATATCGAACGAGAGGGAGAAAGCAGAAACGGGCCCGGCCGCGACCACCTGCGACTGTCCGCCGTCGATCGGCACCCGCGCCAGTTTACCTTCAGCCTGCTGGTCAACGTAGTATACCCAGCGGCTGTCGGCGGAACACACCGGATAGATATCGAACTTGCCGTTGGTCAGTTGCTTGAGATTCCCACCCGACGAATCCACCCGCCAGATGTTCTGGCTTCCCGTCCCGCCGTGAAATCCGAGGATGAACACAACATAGCGGCCATCGGGACAAGCCGAGGGATCGCCGCTGACGTGTCCTTCTTCGGTCGTGATCGCGATCTTGGCGCCGGATTCGGTATTGATCTGGTGGAGAGAATTCTCCTGGTCGGTAATCAACTGATTGGCCCGCGTCCAGGTGAAGTTCGTTGTCGCTCCGGTGGACGTTAACGTCCGCAGCGGACCCTCGGCCGCAGCCGGCATCACGGAAAGATTCCAGCGGTCCTCGTTCAGTACGGTCGCCAAAACATGGCCATCGGCCGCGAGGCTGAGAGCGGAATAATTGTTAGTGTCGCGGGTGACAGGAGAAAATTTTCCCTCGGGATAAGAGACAAAAACGATTTGGTTGCGATTGAGATTCGACGCTTGATCGCCTGCCAGCCCCAACAGACCGCTGCCATCGGGCAGCCATGTCGTTAGTCCGACCAAATGTTCGTTGCTGCTGAAAAATACCTTGAGCATGCCGGTCATTACGTCGACAGCGACCAGGCTCTGCAGCACGTTGCCCACCTGCAGAGCCACGCATGCGATTGTCTTGCCGTCCGGCGACCAGTCCGGCTGCAGCAGAGCTTGACTCGTCGGTCCGCTGGCCAACACCCTCTCCTCGTTACCCTCGGTGGAGCGGATGATCAGCTGGTATTTTCCCGGATCGGGATTGTCCGCGCGGATGAAGGCGAATCTTTGCCCGTCCGGCGAAAATGTGATGTTGGAATCCACATCGCTGGCCAGCTTCTGCGGAGTGCCGCCCAGCAGGGGCGAGCGATAGAGGAACTTCAGTTCGGGATTCCCCGGATCGCTGCGCACGAAATAGAAGTAATTGCCGTCCCGCGAAAATCGCAGGCCGTCGTAATACACGTCCGCCGGAGGCTGAACCTGCGTGTTGCTGTTGGTCGGCACATTGCGCAGCCACAGACTCGCCAGCCCGTTGTTTCTCATCAGGCTGAGGATGTACTTCCCGTCCGGCGAGAGTGCCGCGGACAGCGCGTCCCCAGTGTCTGTAACCTTGGTTACGGTAAAATTCTGGAACGGTACTGGACGGTTGCGGGTGACCAGGGAATAGATCCCGTAAGCAGCCGCCGCGATGAGCAGCAACACGATTGCCGCGGTCACACCCGTTCCCAGCTTGTTCTGGCGCACAGCTGCGACTACGGCAGAACTCTGCGACGAAGCAGCCGGAGACGACGATGAAGTTGCCGCAGCCGGCACCGAGGAGGCCGATCCCGAGACTGTCGCGGGAATCGACGATGAACCGGGCGCGGCGGCGGTCTTTCTCCCGGATTCGACATCGCGCTTCAGCCGCTTTAGATCGCCACGCAGATCGGCGGCCGACTGGTAGCGCAGGTCGCGGTCTTTTTCTAAAAGCTTCTCGATGATCTCCTGCAGCTTGGGCGGCAGCGTTGCATTCCACTGCAGCGGAGAAACCGGATCCAGCTCGAGAATGGCGTGAAACACCACCGCGGAGGTCGCTCCGGAGAAAGGCAGCTTCCCCGTCGCCATCTGGTAGATGACCGTGCCCAGCGAAAACAGGTCCGTCCGCGTGTCGAGTTCTTCGCCGCGCGCCTGCTCCGGCGACATGTAGGAGATCGTGCCCACAGTCGCGCCCGGACTGGTCAAGTGCGCAAGGTGGGATGAATCTTGCGTGGCGCCGATCGTTTCCATCTGGATCTCGGGACGGGTCAGCTTAGCCAGACCGAAATCCAGCACCTTCACCTGCCCGCGCGGCGAAAGAAAAATATTCGCCGGCTTGATGTCACGATGGATGATTCCCTTGGCATGCGCGGCATCGAGCGCGTCGGCGAGTTGTATCGCAATGTCGAGCAGGCGGTCGGTTGGCAGCGGGCCGGTGTGAAGCTTCTGATCGAGGTTCTGTCCCTCGAGCAGTTCCATCGCGATGAACGACTGCACGTTCTCGCCCTGTGCTTTTTCGACCGCGTAGATCGTACAAATATTCGGATGATTCAGCGCCGATGCGGTGCGCGCCTCCAGCAGAAAACGATCGAGCGCGTTCTGATCGCTCGACAGTTGCGGCGGCAGGAACTTCAGCGCAACTTTGCGTCCGAGGTTCAGGTCTTCCGCCTCGTACACCACTCCCATGCCACCGCTGCCCAATTGACCCGTGATGCGATAGTGCGAGATGGTCTGATTGATCATCGTGAATTGCACATAAAAAAAGGAATTCTATCTTAGGTGGGATGGCGGAGGGCGTCAACGCACGTTTGCTGCTCATCTACTCCTGCAGGCATCGATCAATTGATTTATATTTCCATCGCAGCTCAGCCGCCGTCCCCGCGAATGAAGGACTATGAAAGAGGCGTCATGATGCGTCGACTAGCAGTCGCTGTGATCTTCGCAAATTTCGCGGTATTGTCCGTGTCTATCGGCTCTGCTCAGGTGACATCGTCACAAAGTTCAGCCCCTGGGTTCTTCAATGCCCTCATGCCGCAGCCGTCGCAGCTTTCCACGGAGGAAGGCCGCCTCGTGATCACACAATCGTTTAGTACGGTTACGGACCACGTCCGAGACGCGCGTCTCGACTCTGCCATAGCGCGTAGTCTCGGCCGCATCAAGAATCGGACTGGCCTTTCCATTGCTTCGTCCCTGGAAAGCGACGCCGCGTCCGCGGCGCTGGTCATCACCGTCGAGGGCGCTGGAGAAGCTATCCAGTCAATCGAAGAAGACGAATCTTATTCGCTTGAAATCACCTCATCGAGCGCGCATCTTCGAGCCGCGACGGTCGTCGGAGCGATGCACGGCCTCGCAACTCTCGAACAGCTGATTCAGTCCGACGCAACCGGGTATTTCATTCCGGCCGTGGCCATTCACGACACACCGCGCTTTCGTTGGCGCGGCCTGATGATCGACTGCGGACGCCACTTCATACCCGTAGACGTTCTGAAACGGACACTCGACGGCATGGCATCGGTTAAGCTCAACGTCTTCCACTGGCATCTGAGCGAAGACCAGGGCTTCCGCATCGAGAGTAAAGCTTTCCCCAAGCTAACCGAACTTGGTTCGGACGGACTGTTTTACACGCAGGAGGAAGCGCGGGAAATCGTCGCTTACGCGCGTGAACGTGGCATCCGCGTGGTGCCGGAGTTCGACATGCCGGGGCACACCAGTGCATGGTTCGTGGGATATCCGGATCTCGCGAGCGCTCCCGGTCCGTTCCACATTGAGCGGAAATTCGGGGTCTTCGACCCGGTGATGGATCCCACCCGAGAAAGCACCTACAGGTTTCTCGATACATTCATCGGAGAGATGGCCGCCATCTTTCCTGACCATTTCATGCACATCGGAGGGGACGAGAACAACGGCGTCGAGTGGAAGGCGAATCCGCGCATCCAGAGTTTCATGCGCGAACACAATCTTAAAGACACGGCCGCGCTACAAAACTATTTCAATCAGCGTCTCCTCAAACTTCTGGAAAAACATGGCAAGCACATGATCGGCTGGGACGAGATTCTCAAGCCTGAACTGCCCAAGGATGTCATGGTGCAGAGTTGGCGCGGCTTCGACTCACTCGCCGCCGGAGCCAGAAATGGATACACCGGCATCCTCTCCGCCGGCTACTATTTGAATCTGATGAGTCCGGCCACGGCACACTATATGGTCGATCCTTTGCCTGAAGGCACCGACCTCAGCCCGGAGCAGCAGGCACGCATTTTAGGCGGAGAAGCTTGCATGTGGGAGGAGCAGACGAGCGCCCTGGACATCGATTCACGTATCTGGCCGCGTTTGGCGGCCATCGCCGAGCGGCTCTGGTCGCCGCGTAATGTAAACGACGTGGATGATATGGACCGGCGGCTTGAGGTTGAGTCGCTGCGACTGGAGGGTTTTGGGCTCACCCACATCTCGCAGGAAGATGCTAGTTTGCGCCAGTTGAGCGGAACTCGGCAGATTGGTCCCTTGCAGATTCTTGCTTCTGTTCTTGAGCCTGTCCCCTTCGACCAGCGCGCGCACCTGCAGCACGCCAATCAACGGACGCCACTCGATCGGCTGGTGGACGCTGTTCCGCCCGACCCGCCGTCGCGCCACAATTTTGAGCTGCTCGTACGCGCTTACCTGCTGAAACCAGGCGCGCAAACCGAGGAAGAAAGAGAGTTAACTGCGACCTTCAAGGCCTGGGTGAGTGCGGAGCCGGGAATCCTGCGCTCGATGAGCGTCTCGCCCCTGCTCGCCGAGGCCGAACCACGAGCTCAGCAGCTCGCCGAACTGGGTACGGTAGGTCTCGAAGCGGTTTCTTATCTTTCTTCGGGATTGCCTGCAACCGCTGGTTGGAAGGCCGCGACACTTGCCGTCTTAGATGAAGCCGAGAAGCCGCAGGCACTGGTTCGCTTTACGGTCCTTAAGCCCCTGCGCGATCTGGTCAATGCGGTTCAAGAGGCGCCTAGCGGCAAGTAAGATCATTACGATGTTCGCGATTCATTCCGAAGGATCCTCACTTCGAGGTTGACAGCCGTTCATTCTGTTCGTTCTGCAGCCGCTCGACCATCTCTTTCGGCAATGCGTGCAGGAGTTCGAGAAACGCGGCATTGGTCCAGCCGAAGCCGACCACATTCATTTCGTAGCCAAGTTCCACGTGCGCTTCTGACGACTGCGTCACCACGTTGTACTTTTCTTTGATCGTGCCGTCGCGGCGGAAATTTTCCGCGACTGTCGACAGGAACTCGTAGGAAACGCGATCCGCGTCCGCGTTGTAGCCATAGCGCCGCAGGCCGTCGATCGCCAGCATTTCGATGTTCCCCCAGCCGTAGGGCAAATCCCACTGCGCGCCGGTCTCTATGGTGCTCATGGGAAGGCCCCCGGGCCGCTCAAAGGTTTTCAGGCTGCCCGCAACTGCCTTTGCCTGCTCTGGCGTCGCCAGACCAGCCCACAGCGGATAGAACGTCGATGCGTACCGATAATTCGACATCCGGCTGGTCTGAAAGTTGTAATCGAAAAACAGGCCCTGCTCCTGGTTCCACAGGTAGCGCGAGATGAGTTTCTTGCGCTCCTCCGCCCGCTGGTTCCATTTCTTCGCGTCTTCGCCGTGCCCCAGCCGAAGGCTGATCTGCTCCAGATCCTTTTCTGTCTTGTAGAGCAGGCTGTTCAAACACACCGGCGCGTAGTGATGCGTGGCCGCGCCGAAGGGCCCGAAGCGAAAGCTCACATCGAACCCGGACTCGCGCATGGAGCGGTCGCCTTTGTAATAATCCGCGCTCAGCTTGAACTGCTTCGCCTTCTCGCACTCGGCGCGCGCCATCGTCAGGGGCACGTCGCAAACTTGCAGAGAATATGGCGAGCCCGCGACCGCCTGGGTTGTTCCCGGCTTGGTCTCCACCACATAGTCGTTCGCTTCGGCCGGATGCAAAAAGAAATACTGCGCCACCTTGCGGTAGAAGCCGCTTTCGTCTTGAACCGCTTCCGCAGGTGGCCCGTCGCCAAAATCATAATAGCGCGACAGACCAGTCTGCCCCGCCAAATGCGGATCGCGGGTCCACATCCCGTAGTCTTTTTCAAGGTCGGCGTAGGCGCGCTCCAGCCACGCTTTGTCGGTGTGTCCATCCTTCTGCGTGGCGCGGTAGACATCCACGAACATGGAACTCAGAAATGGAGGCTGCGATCGCGTGAGGTAGTAAGTGCGATTTGCGTTGAGCATTGCGCCATAGTGCTCAATCTCGAAGAAGAAGTTGTCGACCATCCCTCGCGCCAGTTCCACTCGTCCGGCTCGAAGCAGCCCGCGAATAATGAAGTAGCTGTCCCATCCATACATCTCGTTGAAGCGCCCGCCGGGAACTACGTATTTGTCCGGCAGGTAAAGCAAGCCGTGCGGCTGGATCTTACCCGTATCGATCTCGCCCAAGCGATGGATCTCCACCGGCAGATGTTCGACGCGAACGTTGCAGTCCGTCGCTAGCTTCTGGACCGCCGCCGGTTCGGCTACCTCCGCCGGCAAATACAGCACAGGAGGCACCTTGATCTTGGGATCGACAACGCTCCCGCAGTCGGTCATGGAGCGAGTCAGCGTGTCCCAGGCCGAAGAAATGTAGTTGAGGATCGGCTTGAGTCCCTGATCTGCCGGGGCGCTCGCCGGCGCTGCGACAGCCTGAGCATTCGCGAAGGTGCAGAGCAGCGCGAGGAAAAGGAAATGGCGAATGATGAAGGCGAGACGGCTGCGCGATTGATCAGAACCCTGAATGCTCATGGTGTGTGAAAGCCTCGTCATCATAAACGCGTGGCGAGTAAGCGACCAAACTAATTTGGACGAAGTACCGCAGCGGACTTCTCTGGACGAGTTGCCGGACTGCGCGCCAAATCCCTCCCTGCGCCTGAAAACGGCTCCGCTCAGGATGATGCCACAAGAGACTGTCGAGACTTAAACTGCGGCTGCCCCCGAGCGCTGCGGTTTTGGTTTATGCTAGGTAATTTGCCATTTGCTGTCTGAGGGGGCGCAGGTGAACCGATCTCATGTATTGCTTCGTCTGTTAGTGTGCTTCGTCGTTTTTATGGCCGGAACCGCAAGCTGGACGCAGGTTCCCGAAAACACTTACCGGGATTTGCATTGGCGCATGATCGGGCCGTTTCGTGGCGGCCGCACTCGCGCCGCCGCAGGAGTCCCCAGCCAGCCTAATGTGTTCTACGTCGGGCAGGTGAACGGTGGGGTTTGGAAGTCCGACGACTACGGCCGCACCTGGAACCCCATCTTCGATCATGAGTCGACCCAGTCCATTGGCGCCATCGCGGTTGCGCCTTCCGATCCCAACATCATTTATGTGAGCACCGGCGAGGGACTGCATCGCCCCGATCTCTCGGTCGGCAATGGCATCTATAAATCCACCGATGCCGGCAAGACCTGGACTCATCTCGGCTTGGTCGACGGACAGCAGATCCCCGCGCTCGCGGTTGATGCTCGCGATCCCAATCGAGTTTTTGCGGCGGTGCTGGGCCATCCTTACGGGCCGAGCGAAGAGCGCGGAATCTATCGCTCGACCGACGGCGGTCAAAACTGGCAGAGAGTTATTTCCAAGGACGAAAATACCGGCGGCTCCGACGTAGAAATCGATCCCGCGAATCCCGATGTCGTCTACGCCTCGATGTGGGAAGTGCGCGAGGGGCCATGGGAAGACGGCAACGAATTCAATGGCGCCGGTGGCGGACTTTTCAAGTCCACCGACGGCGGCAGCACCTGGCATCCCCTGACCAACGGCTTGCCGAGAGACCTCTCGCAAATCTACGTTGCCATCGCGCCCAGCGATTCACGCCGCCTCTACGCGACTCTCTCCACAGCCTCGGGAAAACTGAGCGTCTACCGCTCGGATGATGCCGGAGACAGTTGGTCGCAGATCACGACTGATCCTCGTCCCGCGGGCCGCATCGGCGGCGGCGATCTCGCCATCCCCAAGGTTGATCCGAAGAATCCGGATCTCCTGTACGTGGTCAGCACCGTCACCATGCGCTCTGCCGATGGCGGCAAAACCTGGTCCGGATTCCGCGGCGCACCCGGCGGCGACGACTACCAAAATCTTTGGATCAATCCCAACAACGGCAACATTATTCTCATCGTCAGCGATCAGGGCGCAATCATCACGGTAAACGGCGGAGCGAGTTGGAGTTCGTGGTACAACCAACCGACAGCACAGCTCTATCACGCGATTACTACGAACACATTCCCCTATAGCGTCTGTGCGGGACAACAGGAGAGCGGTTCGGTCTGTACGTTGAGCCGCGGCAACGATGGCGCGATTACTTTCCGCGACTGGCATCCCGTAGGGGTGATCGAGTACGGATACGTCGCGCCTGATCCCCTCGACTCAGACGTCATCTACGGCGGCGGCAGAACCGAGGTTTCCAAATTCCATTGGTCGACCGGTCAGGTACAGAACGTAACGCCGATTCCGTTGCGAAGCTCCAAATACCGCACCGACCGCACCGAGCCGCTGATGTTCTCTCCGGTCGACCCGCACATCCTTTATTACGCTGCCAATGTGCTGTTCAAGACGACGGACGGCGGCAA
>PLEA01000230.1:0-7202 GCA_003136335.1 Acidobacteriaceae bacterium
ACTTTCACTGCGCAGGAAGTGAGACAGGACCTTGGCTTGGACGATTGAGTACACCGACGTTGCTGCGGACACAGCTTCGCAAGCTGGACAAAGCGGTAGCTCGTCGCATTCTCAATTACATGGACCAACGTATCGCTCGCCTTGAGGACGCACGCAGCATGGGCAAAGCGCTGCGTGGACCCTTGGGCGACTTTTGGCGCTATCGCGTAGGAGAATACCGCATCATTTGCGAACTTCATGATCTGACGTTGCGTGCATTGGTGGTGCGTTTGGGAAGTCGAAAAGATATTTACCGATAGATTCGAAGCTTCAGAACACAGAACTGTTCGTACTCTTCTCTTGGCAACTAATTCAGAACTGAGAACCGAGAACTGTCCCCCTATTCCTGCGGACCGTTCTCTCCGCCCTCGGCTGGAGCGAGAGGCAGCCGCGTGGCACCGCGCATCATTGCGCGCTCCTGGTTGGAGAACATACCTCGGAAGCGTTCGGAGTTGATGACCGTTTCGCGCTGCTCCGGCGGCATCGCCCGCAAGTCGTGGACGGCGGTTATCACCATGCGCCAGCGATCGGGAGGAAGCTGCCGCATCTGGCCAAAGATCTGTCGCGCTTGCTGTTTTTGCTCGGGCGTCAGATGCTCCCACGTTTCCATGCGGTTCAACATGCGCAATTGCTGTTGCGGCGGCAGATTGGAAAAGTGCTGCAATCGCTGTCGAAGTCGCTGCTGTCGTTCCGGGGACAAACTGCGGAACGCGGAATCGTTCTGCAGTGCGCGCTCCTGTTCCGCCGGAGGCAAGTCTTTGTAGCGCCGAAGCCAGTCGCCGGCGTGACCACGAACATGCGGCGGTTCCTGCTGCTGCCGAGGTGGGGGCGGTGCCGCCGCATGTCTCTGCTGAGCTGCGTGGAAAGCGCCGATGCCCGCCAGACAGGGCGAGGAAATGGAGATAGCGATCGCGAGACCGGCGGTCACCAGCCAACCCACCCTGTGTTTTCCCTGCCGCATTTCCCCCGCCTTGCCTTACACTTCACCGTGCTTCATGTCATTTCGCATTAAATCGCCCCGTGACAAATAGCGCGCGCACCGTCTACGGATTCGCTGCGACATTCTGCTGCAGTTCCAGATCATCCAGCAACTCGAAATCCGAATACATGTCGTGATTATTATCTAAAGTCTGCAGATCGCTTACTGCGGAGCCCGGCGGTTCATTCACGGAAGCTTCCTGTCCGTGATTGATAATCCCGCTGTTTCGCGTGAAGAACAGGCCCACGCCAACCCCCAGGAGCACGGTGAGCGCCGCCGCCAGCACGGGACGACGAAACCAATGCACCCAGCCCGCTTGTGGTTTGGACATTTCTTCGCGCAGCCGAGCCTGCAGGCGCACATCGAAATACGGCGACGGCTCTGGAGTCTGCCACCCGTCGAGCAGCACCATGGTTGCGCGCATCGCTTTCAATTGTTCCGCACAAGTGCCACAACTCTCCAGATGCTTGCCCTCGTCCGCTGTGGGGGCGCTGAATCCAGCCGCCACATCGGGTATCCTTTCACGAATTTCATCGCATTTCATAACCACGTCCTCTTAATTTGTTTCGCCTTGTCGCTCACAAAGAGACAAATCAAACTGCCTAAACGAATTCTTTTAACTGTTCCCGCAGAGTCTCATAGGCCCGGAAGAGCAACGATTTGGTCGCCGACTCGCTCTTCTTCAAAACTTCGGCAATTTCCTTGTAATCCATCTGCTGGTACTTGTGCATGATGACCGCCAGCCGCTGTTGCTCGGGCAGCGCCTCTACCTTACGGCGAATTGCCATCATGCGCTCCCGGCGCACCATGTCCTGTTCGGCGGTCAGGGTCCCGTCCGGCAGTTCGAGCGTGGCACCAGTATCCTCATCAGGCTCGTCAAGGCTGACCGTGACCTCCGGACGCTCGTGGCGCGTGTCGCGCGCATGATTCACGGCGAGATTGGTCGCGATGCGATACAGCCAGGTCGTAAATTTCGCGCTGGCCTCGTAGCTCTGGCGCGAGCGATACACCCGCAAAAAAACTTCCTGTGCCAAGTCTTCTGCTGCCGCCGTATTGCGCGCCATGCGGTACATGAAACTCACCATGGGACGGCGATATTTTTGCACCAAGTAATCAAATGCCGACTGATCACCTGCTTTGGCGCGCAGCATGATCGCGGCGTCGGAATCGCTACCCCCAACCGCAGCCGAGAATGGAGCGGACGCCTGCGGCGTGGCCGCAGCCATCAGCATGCCCCGATCCAGTGCGGCAGTGCTCACACTAGTTTCAACCCCATGGTGGCCCGAAAGTTGCGACTTTTGCGTGTCAGATGGAGTCGTGGAAGCCCCAGGGGATACAGAAGATAGCTGGGTCCGCGACGGTTTTGGGTCGGGTGCCATACGGGGGAAGCCACAGCCAGGGCGGCGTCGATCTCGTAGGCGCCCCTACCGCCGATTAGGCTACCATGCCGGGCCACTGCACCGAAACCCTGCAATTGCAGCAGAAATCTGGGGGCGGCGCTTTAAATGGCGCGCAGATTTCTGAGCTCCGGCGCAAGTTGCATAATCGGCCCGCAAATGTTTGAATGAAATAACTCTCGCAGCGGGCGCTTAACTCAGCGGTAGAGTGCCATCCTCGCATCTCGACAGCGCCGAGAAAAGCCCGAAACAAATTGCGGCCGCGAGATGGCGGAACGAAGCAGAACACGAAGGATTCGCACACTTGGTAAGCATCGCTAACCATCCTCAGCCCGAATGCTAGGCACTAACCTGTACGGACTCCAATTCCGGGCTGCACCGGGAGTTTTGGAGGGATTTGATAGCGTCTTCGGCCGTGAATCTCCCCATGAGCAATGCCAGCTTGCGGTTGGTTGTCATGTGGATTGGTGTCTGATCGACCCGCTGCACGTATTGAGGGGCGCGGGTACCGCCTCGGTTCACTTTCACAACAAATTTGATGTTTTGCATACCTTAATCTCCCTAAATGGAAAAATTCTCAGGAACGGATGAGGCGGCGGTTCATTTTGTTGAAGTCGGGTACACTACCGCCGTAAAGGGCTTGCCACACTCCAAGCAATTTGCCTTTAATCGAGACGTGATCAATCCGCAAGACGGACACATCCTCTGTGATCCATACCCCGCGACCTGTGGTTTCAGCTTGCGAATCCAGAGGAGCAGCAGGATCGTGAACAGCACGATAAGCAGACCGAGGGAAATACTGGCTATGCTCATCAAAGCGACCCTTCTTGGCGAGTCCTGCACCAAACCGGACGAGCAGACCACGCACTCGCAGAAAAGCCTAAGTTGGAAGAACTTCAGATGGACTGGCTTAGGTCAGAAGACCTGAAAGAGGAGAAAAACGTAACCGCCCCGATAGTTATTATAGCAGTCCATGCACTCTGTCGTTGCCAAAGGGTGGCGAGGCGTACCATTGGGCATGCACCAAATGAATCTAGAATACTTTGACGATGACCCGTCTTATAACTCGGTACCCGCTGATGTTCTCCTTAGAGGGAAGAGCCAGAAAAAGAAGAGGACGAAGAGGAACACGACGACAAGGAAGATGACGATGGGGACGACGGCTACTCGGAGTGACCATCGAGTGAGTCCGGTTCGTTTTAGCTTCGCTCTTAGATAGCAGGGTCGCGGCGAGTCAAGACAGGCGCAGACTCTTGAGCGAGGCGCGAGCCGCTCCTCGACTGATGTCAGGCACAACGACCAATTCAAGAACGGTGACACCTGAGAGTGCAACTTGATATTCCTCGATCTCGCGTATGGTCTTAGGGGGACTGAAATTCCACTGCTGGCGCACAATTTCTTGAAACGAGCGTCCGCCATCCGGAGACCATCGCAAGACGAACTCTTGGGTACGCTCTGTCTCAGATTCTTCGAACACGAGCGCAATCCGTGTGAGTCGTTGCGGCTTGTCGAAGATTAGCCGGACAGTCTGAGTGCCAGAATCGGCGGCACGCCAGCCCTGCGTTTCTCCCGAGACCAGCGCGGACTCGACCGGATATTCCTTGTCTTCCGATGTGACCTCGACCACGGCTGCACGGTCGAGGTCCAGCCAGCCTTCGTCGAGATGCGGAGCATCCTCGGGAATCGGCGTGATTAAACGTTTGCGCATAATACGCTAATTTACCTCTCATCTTGCTCTCGTGATCGCCGATTGGCACGGACCCGGCCTTTGGAGCCGCTTTCTCCGTTCAGGGTATATAATTACATCAGCTAAGTTTGACTCAAGCAGTTGAAAGTCGGTACCGCCAACCAGCGTCACCCCTTCTCACCCGCAGCGATTCTTCTCGGCACAATTCAAAAAAGGAAATAGGAATATCAAATGGCAGAACAAGGAACAGTGAAGTGGTTCAACGACGCAAAAGGCTATGGCTTTATCAGCCGTCAAACTGGCGAGGATGTTTTCGTGCATTTCTCCGCTATTCAGGCAGGCGGCTTCAAGAGCCTGCAAGAAGGGCAAGCGGTGCAGTTCGACGTGACCAAAGGCCCGAAGGGCTGGCAAGCTGAGAACGTTCAGGCGGTCTAAGGGTCCGACGCTCTCTAAGCGATAACAAAATGCCCGAGATTCGAAAGGATCTCGGGCATTTTTCGTTTTGAGCGTGTCAACTGTTTTCAGGCGCGATCCTGTTCAGGCAGTAGTTCCGGGCTGCACCGCAAAGTTTGGATGACTTGACAGCGCTTCGGCTGTGAACCTTCCCATAATCAGTGCCAGCTTACGGTTGGTTGTCGTCTGGATGGAGTCCGATCAATCCGCTGCACGCACTCGAAGTCATGGTGTCGTTTTTGTGTTCTTCCTAGCGCAGTCTACAACTCGCTGGGCGCAGGGGTGCCACCCACGGTCCAAGCAGCAGGTCGGCTTCGAAAAGGAAGATCAGGACTTGGTTTCTGCGTTGGCAGCCTCGAAGAATGCGTCTTGCTGTCGGTGTGCGAAGCGCAGAGCCGGTACCAGACTGACTAGCACGGACGCGAATTTCTCCACCAGAGCCGCTATCGTTGACCTTGCCCTTCATCCCCCGTAACATTCTCGCCAGTGTCCACGCCCTCCCAACCCGTAGGACAGACAATCTCCCATTACCGCATCCTCGGCAAGATCGGCGGCGGGGGCATGGGGGTGGTCTACGAAGCGGAGGACCTCAAGCTCGGTCGCCACGTCGCCCTGAAGTTCCTTCCCGACGACCTCGCCCACGACGCACAAGCCCTCAGTCGCTTCCAGCGGGAAGCCAAGGCTGCGTCCTCACTGAACCACCCGAACATCTGCACCATCTACGAGATTGACGATGCCGATGGGCGAGCTTTCATTTCCATGGAACTGCTGGACGGGCAGACGCTCCGGCATAGGATCGCGGGCAAGCCGCTGGAGATCGAGGCGGTACTCGATCTGGGCATCCAGATCGCCGATGCACTGGACGCCGCACACTCGAAGGGCATCGTCCACCGGGATATCAAGCCCGCGAATATTTTCGTCACGAATCGAGGTCAGTCAAAGATTCTCGATTTCGGGTTGGCAAAAGTCACCCTGAAGCCGGAAAGTGTTGCCCTGAGCGCCGCGACCATCGAGTCAGAGGAACATCTCACGAGTCCCGGCAGTGCGCTGGGAACCATCGCCTATATGTCGCCGGAGCAGGTTCGAGGGAAGGAACTCGATGCTCGCACGGACCTGTTTTCCTTCGGGGCGGTTCTGTACGAGATGTGTACCGGAACGCTGCCCTTCCGAGGCGACACATCTGGGCTCATCTTCGAGTCGATCCTCAATAGAACGCCAGCTTCGGCGGTCAGATTGAATCCCGACACACCCTCGAAGTTAGAGGAGACCATCAGCAAGTGTCTGGAGAAAGACCGGAATCTGCGCTACCAACATGCTTCCGAAATCCGTGCCGACTTGCAACGGCTCAAGCGAGACACGGAGTCTAGGAAAGCGGCGTCAATCACATCTACCGCTGAAAGTTCATTGAAAAAATCATCGTGGCTTAGCAAAACAGGAATAATAGTGACCGTCTTTTCCGTATTTGCATTGCCCGCAGCACTGTTGCTCTATCATTCCCTGCATTCCAAGCAAGAACTTGCCATCGACTCAATTGCGGTTATGCCGATCACCACTAATGACACCGATATAAACGCGCAGGTGATCGGCGATGGCATCACAGCCAGCCTCGTCGAGAGCTTGTCACAAGTTCCAAATCTGAAGGTGATGTCACGAAGTTCGGTCATGCGTTACAGAGGTAAGGAGATTGACCCCAAAGTAGTTGGGCGGGAGCTTAATGTCAAGGCGGTGCTAATAGGAACACTAGTGCAACGAGGCGACAATATTGATCTTAGCGCCGAACTTGTAAACGCCAGCGACGATACGCACCTGTGGGGGAAGGAGTACAGCCGTGGTGTTTCGGACATCCTCCTCTTGCAGCAGGAATTGACCAAAAGTATATCCGCCAAGTTGATGCCCAAGCTTTCGAGCGAAGCAAGAGAGAAACTTGCAAGGCAAGGGACAGCAGACTCGGAGGCATACCAGCTTTATGTCAGGGGGCAGACCTACCAAGACACGCTGACCGGAGAGGGCTGGAAGAAAGCCATTGAGTTTTTCCAAGAAGCGATTTCTAAAGACCCCAACTACGCCGCTGCCTATGCAGGAATGGCACACGCTTACTCATGGTTGGGATTCTTCGGATATTTACCTGCAAAAGAGGCAATGAAAAGAGCTGATGAGGCAGCTAACAAGGCGATTCAATTGGACGATTCGATTGCTGAAGCGCACGCAGCGCTGGGATATGTTGCATTGTTCGATTGGAATTGGCGGGTCGCGGAGCAAGAAATTCGGCGTGCCCTCGAGTTGAACCCGAACCTCTCGCTGGCGCACCTCTACTACGGACAATATTTTTCCAGCCAAGGCAGATTGGATGATGCCATCGCGGAGCACAAGCGTGCTTTAGAACTTGATCCTGCTTCGCAGTTCATGAACCAGGCTCTGTGCGGAGAGTACTATTCGTCACGAGAATATGACAAGTCCATACAACAGTGTCGAAAGGTCTTGGAAATGTATCCCGATGTTCCATGCCCCACGACATAATGAGCGCCGACTACGAACAGAAAAAGATTTACGACAAGGCGCTCCAAGAGGATCAGCGAAGTCTAACCCTCGGGGGTGAACCGGAGCTATCCGCTGCTATGGGACGAGCCTACGCTGCCAACGGGTGGGA
>PLEA01000230.1:7228-8915 GCA_003136335.1 Acidobacteriaceae bacterium
TACGCCGACCTGCTGCGCCGGATGGGGCTGCCGCAGTGAGTCACAGGAAAGGTGGTCAAAAGGTATACTGGCTGACCATCTTCCCGCGAGGCGAAACAGGGGGCGAAAGGCCGCATAAAATTGGCTCAAAATTCGACCCCTTCCGAACCACCAGAGCTAAGAGCCCGCACATTCGACTTCCCTCTGTGGCTCAAGTATCCTTTTTCCGAATACCGGAGGCTAGAATGAGCCTTTTTCGTGGTGCTGCCCTTCTTATCCTGTGTGGCATCGCTCTCTCTGCTGTCGGGAAATCTGCAATGCCACAGAACTCCGCAACCAAGAAAGCCGCCCAGCCGGATGACATTCCCAAGTCCATCGCGGAGAGCGTCAGCGGCACGCTCCAGTTCGCGGAAGGGAACTTTCTCGGGCTAGCTGAAGCCATGCCTGAAGACAAGTATTCCTACGTCCCCACAGTAGGCAATTTCGACGGCGTGCGCAGCTTCGGGGAACAAGTGAAGCACGTCGCCTGTGCTCAGTTCGCCTTCTTCAACGAGTTTGAGGGCAAGAAACCGCCCGAGGACTGCGAAAAGGGCGGGCACGATCCAGCGAAAACCAAAGCCGAGTTGATCAAGTATCTCAAGGATTCTTTCGACTACTCAAATCGTGTCCTCGCCACGCTCACGGCGAATAATGCGCTAGACCGTGTCGAAGGCCGTTATGCCGGACCGAACACCAAGCTGGGTATCTCGGTCATTGCGGTCTGGCACATCACCGACCACTACGGACAGCTAGTCGAGTACCTGCGCTTGAACGGTATCGTCCCGCCGATGACGCAGAAATACGGGGTGAAGGTTCGGTGACTCGTTGTTCGACGCCGACCCCGACATCCCCATCTTGAAACAAGCCAAGGCGGAGTACGCGAAGTTGCAGTAGCGACACTCGTGGCTCACGGAACCAGCACGATTTTCCCGCTTAGTCCGCCTTGTTCCGAGATTCGATGCGCTTCCTGAATTTCCTGCAACTTCATCGTGCGATCAATCGGAATCGAGAACTCATGGCTAGCAACATCTTCAGCCAATTGATACAGCCGGGAAGCATTGGGTTGCGCCATGAACGCTTCGACGCGGATGTCATACGCCTTAGCCCCCTCCGGTTCACCGAGCACTGAACCCAGCACGCCGCCATTGCGGATCGTTTTCAGTAGCCGCTGGATGGTAGCGCCGCCAACGGTATCGGCGATTGCGTCCAGATCGTGGAGATGACCGATCTCCTCTTCGCTGTCGATGGCAACAATCCCATCAACGCTCAACTTCGCTGCTTCCTCTTTCTCTTTTGCCCGCACCCCTGCCAATACACGAGCCCCGTGCTTGCGAGCGACATGCACGGCTGTTCGCCCAACGCTTCCCAGTGCCCCGGTGACGAGTACGGTCTGACCCGCTTTGGGCTTGACGGCTCGTTCGATCAATTGAGAACCGGTGGTGGTGACTAACGGAAGCGCTGCCGCCTGCTCGAAATTCAAAGCATCGGGAATCGGCGAGAGTACGTCAGCCTTGGCGACGGCGTATTCGGCATAGGTGCGATTTGTCAATGCCATCACCCGCATTCCTTTCGGAAAACCTGTAACGCTACGACCTGCCTCCGCCACTTCACCGGAGAGGTCTCTCCCTAAGATGGCAGGCAACGTCAGAGGCATGCGAGATTTGGCTGC
>PLEA01000597.1 GCA_003136335.1 Acidobacteriaceae bacterium
ACGCCCACCATGAGCAGCATGGTGGCGACTGGCCGAAGAATAAATAATCGTGAAGGACTCATGAACCCGGGTTCCCTGAAGCTGCTGTAGCTGAACCGGCGCTGTCCGCGTCATTGCCCGGCGACGAATGCCGGCCGCGACTCTGGCCCGTGCTGCGTGGTTCAATTCGGCTGCCCCTTTGCAGTTTGTCCTGGCCATCGGTTACGACGGTGTCACCGGGGTTCAGTCCGGCAGTGACGACCGTGGTATCTCCCTGGGTCAAGGCCACCGTAACCACGCGATCTTGCACGGTCTTGTCCGAGTTCACGGCATAAACGAAGGTGCCCTGCGGTCCCCGCAGAATCGCCGCCGTGGGCACGACCGTGCTGTTCTTGCGCGTCTCCAATAGAAGGTTCGCATTGACGAACTGGTTCGGCCAGAGCTGGTTATCCGTGTTGCTGAAGACGGCCTTGAGTTTGGCGGTCCCGGTGGTCGGGTCAATCTGATTGTCAATGGTCAGCAACTTCCCAGTTGCAAGCTTGGTTTGATCGTCGCGGCTGAACGCATCCACCTCGAGCGTTCCGTGTTTCATGTGCTGCGACACCGTCGGCAACACGTCCTCAGTCAGCGTGAAGATCACCGCAATCGGCTGCAATTGCGTCAGAATCAGCATGGGATTCGTATCGGTGGCGTGAATGATGTTGCCGGGATCAACTTGCCGCAGTCCGACGCGCCCGTCGAACGGCGCCGTAATGTGGCAATACACAATCTGCAGCTTGGCGGTATCGATCTGCGCTTGATCCGTGCGCACCGTGCCTTCGAGCTGATCTGCGAGTGCTTTCTGCGTGTCGACCTGCTGCTGTGCAATGCTGCCGGAGGGAATCAGGGTCGTGTAACGCTGCAGATTCAGCTGGGCGTCGCGCAGTTGTGCCTGATCGCGAAATAACTGCGCCTGCATCTGCTCCAGTTGCGCCTGGTAAGGACGAGCGTCAATCTCGATCAGCAGGGCTCCCTGCTTCACGTTTTGCCCCTCCTGGAAGTTCACCCTCATGATCTGTCCGTCGACCCGGCTCTTGATATTGGCAGTATTGAACGCTGTGACTGCGCCCAGGCCCGTCAGGTAGACCGGCACGTCCTGCCGCTGTACTTGCGCCGTCGCCACGGAAACGGAACGAGACCCGGCAGCCAGCGCCTTTTGCTGCTGCTTGCTGTCGGCGCTGCTGCTGCAGCCCATGAAAAACGCGCAGACCGCCGCAATGGCGAAAAGCGGGATAATGCGCGAAACGCGAACCCTCGTCGCGTGGAATTTTCTTTCACAAAGTTCAGTCATATTCACAGGTTAGTCCGTCGTCGTTCCTTTTCTGGCCCAGGCCCGGCAGGAAGTACAAACATTAGACGTATGCATCGTAGGCTCGGTTGCGGAAACTCTACCTGGGAGGCAGGAAATTTTCTATGCCCAGGAGCCCCCAATCGAGTGTCTCAGGTAGGAACCAAAGTGCGGTTTCTATGGTAGAACCGGGCTTTACCAGCATTAACTGCGGCCCGGTGGCAGGTCAAGACCGGGGCGAAGGTTTTACAAATCTTTACTCCCTTTGACCTTCCCTTGACTGTCAGGATGCCGTCAGCGTGCCAGGCGCCGGATGCTTCGCCTCATAGGACACAATTTCCGTCTCATGCTGAAGCGTAAGCCCAATGTCGTCCAATCCATTCAACAGACAGTGACGTATGAATTCATCGATGGGAAACTTCGCGTGGAATCCCTGATCGTCGCGCACTTCGCAATGCTCGAGATCAATCGTGACTTGATAATCGTCAACGTCCTGCGCCCGCTGCATCAGCAACGCAACCTCGTCCTCGCCCAACTTCACCGTAAGAAATCCATTCTTCGTGCTGTTGTTGGCGAAAATGTCTGCGAAAGAAGACGAGATCACTGCGCGGAACCCGAAGTCGGCCAGCGCCCACACCGCATGCTCACGCGACGATCCGCACCCAAAATTCTTCCCCGCCACCAGAATGCTAGCGCCTTCGTAGCGCGGTTCATGCAACACGAACTCAGGATTCTTCGTTCCATCCGCGCCAAACCGCCAGTCATAAAACACAAACTGCCCGAAGCCAGTGCGTTCAATCCTCTTCAGAAATTGCTTGGGGATAATCTGGTCCGTATCCACATTGATGCGGTCCAGCGGCGCCATGCGGCCGCGATGCACAGTAAACGGATTCATTTTGGGATCCTCAAGGACGGTCTGATTACCTCCAAGCTTTGTCATTTCGAGCGGAGCAGAATTGTCCGTTTGAGGGCAATTCAGCGGAGTCGAGAAACCTGCTTTGCCCGAGCTTAAATCAGAGTCGCTCTGCCTGCTCACTGAAACTTCCAATTCCGAATGTCCGTAAAGTGCCCCGCAATGGCGGCCGCCGCCGCCATCATCGGACTCACCAGATGCGTCCGCCCCCCGCGTCCCTGCCGCCCTTCAAAATTGCGGTTGCTGGTCGAAGCGCAACGCTCCCCCGGCTGCAAAATATCAGGATTCATGCCCAGGCACATCGAGCATCCCGACTCGCGCCACTCAAACCCGGCATCCTGAAAAATCCGGTGCAACCCTTCCTGCTCAGCGGCACGCTTCACGCTCTGCGATCCTGGTACCACCATCGCCCGCACCTTCGCGTTGACGTGGTGTCCCCGTGCCACCCGCGCCGCCGCCCGCAAATCTTCAATCCGCGAATTCGTGCACGACCCGATGAACACGCGATCGATGTCGATATCTTCGATCCGTCTTCCCGGCTCCAGCCCCATGTACTGCAAAGCGAGTTCGGTCGATCGTCGTTCCGCTTCCTGCAATCCTTTAATCTCCGGCACGCGCCCCGTCACCGGAGCTACCATCCCCGGATTCGTTCCCCAGGTCACAAACGGACAAAGCTGTGCCCCATCAATCTCCACCACCTTGTCGAAAGCCGCTCCGTCATCGGAAGGCAGGCTCCGCCAGTACGCAACCGCCTTCTCCCACTCCGCATCTCGCGGAGCGAATCGCTTCCCCTTCACATACGCGACAGTCGTCTCGTCGGGCGCCACCATCCCCGCTCGCGCTCCCGCCTCAATGCTCATGTTGCACAGCGTCATGCGCCCTTCCATCGAGAGCGCCCGCACCGCCGGCCCCGCATATTCGATCACGTGTCCAGTCGCGCCGTCCGTCCCGATTTGCCCGATAATCCCCAGCGCCAGATCCTTCGCCGTCACCCCGTCCGCCAGTCGCCCGCGCACGTCGATCTTCATCGTCTTCGGCGTCTGCTGCGCCAGGCACTGCGTCGCCAGTACGTGCTCTACCTCCGACGTTCCGATGCCAAATGCCAGCGCTCCAAACGCCCCATGCGTGCTGGTATGGCTGTCACCGCATACAATCGTGATCCCCGGCTGCGTCAGCCCCAGCTCCGGACCAATCACATGCACGATCCCCTGATCCGGCGAGTCCATATCAAACAACCGGATGCCAAACTCCTTGCAGTTGCTCTGCAGCGCCGCAATTTGTTTGGCAGCGATCAGATCGGTAATCGGAGTTCCGCGTGGCTCGGTAGGAATGTTGTGATCCACGGTAGCCACAGCCCGCGCCGGTTGCCGCACTTTCCTTCCGGCGGCGCGCAAGCCGTCGAACGCCTGCGGCGAAGTCACCTCATGCACCAGATGCAAATCGATATACAAAATAGGCGACCGCCCCGTGGGCTGAGCCACAAGGTGTGCGTTCCAAATCTTCTCGAATAATGTGCGCCCTGCTGCCATGGATATGCTTGAGAAAAACGCTAACAGCCAGTTTTTCACAGACCGCCACGTGTGAGCAAGACGCAGGACTACATTGCGGGTTAAAGGCTTGGGGCAACAACGGCTACTGTGAAAAGGATGGGGCTCTCAAGGTCGGCGATGGAGCTGCCGTTACTGCGAGCATTGCGTCTTCTTTGGACAGCCTAACGTGCGATCCGCTTGTCGATGGGCTTGCGTCCGCCGAACCCTTCCTGCGTTCCGTGCCAGTGGGTGATGGATTTCTCTCCCAGCTTCCAGCACAGCAGGATAATCTGGCCTTCGACTTTGCAGGGAAAATCGAGCAGGCCGATATCGATGTCTTTCACTTGCACGCCGATCGAGTCCATCTCCGCCAGCGCGTCTTTAGCGCGCTGCTCCGCCTTGATCCGTTCCGCTTTGCGCCGGGCGATCGGTAGCACATCGAGAAACATGCCCCCGTTCAAAAAAATCCTGCGACTGAGCGCTTGTTGCTCGGCCTCGACTTCTTCCATCACCTTCTTGCCCGCGATCGCAGTGCGCAGCAGCGACTCGAGCACGGGCAACAGAGACTGCGCTTCCTCGAGAGTAAAAGTACCGTCGGACATGGGGTGCTTCTATTTTAGCGCACGCAGGGGTGAGTCGTTCGTTGTTCGTTGTTCGTTGTTCGCCATTCGTCATTGGTCGTTAGTTAGCCACCTGCTATCCCTCAGTTCCTACGCCCGTGCGAGGGATCAGCCGACGACGCCGTGTTTACATCAATCGGAAGCCCAACCCCGATCCCCGGTACATCGCAGTTCCCGTCGCGGCTGTAGTTGGTGCAGCGCCCAGCCACGTCCTTACGCTGCGGGGACTGCGCGAACTGCCAGACTTCGGCGACTCGAACTCCACTCTCCCCCGGATTCGGTGGATGCTGCGGAAAGGCGCATCCCGGCGCAGGCGGGCACGCATCGTTGATAGCCCAGTAGACGATTTCGCGTGTCCCGGCGCTCTCGCGAACGTCTTCAGCCGTCACCACATTGCCGTCGTCCGTCGCAGGAATGCCGGAACAATAGATTCCGGCACGAAATCCCGCTGCAGTGATGCTGTCAACCCAGGCGTAAATGTAAGCCTTCTGCTCAGGGAGCATGCGGCCGCCCTGTTCCTGGTCGAGAAAAATTATGGCAGCGCGCGGAAATCCCTCGCGCAGCGCAGCTGAAGCGGCGGCCCGCGCGTCCGATCGTCCCAGGCGAGTTGCGTTCGCTACGGTTTTCAGCTCGGCGTCAAGCCGTCCGTTGAACAGCACGAGGAATCCAAATCCCGCGGCCTCGACCGCAGCCCGGTGCCCGGCCCAAGTATTAGTGTTCTCTCCCGGAGGATGGTTGAGCCAATATCCAGTGTAGGAAAAAGTCTGGCGCAGAGTCTTAAGGTTGGCATCGCCGGGATAGACGTTGCGGTCGAAGCCCAGGTAGGCCTGAGGGGGCAGAGCGATTGCAACTTCCTTGCCGAAGCAAAATACTACCAAAGCCGCAAAAGCGATCAGGAGCGGAATATTTCTTTCCATGTGTGAAATCTTATCGGACACAGATTCCCATGCTGGAACTACTCCCTAAATTATTCCAATGGAATGGCTCCAACCTCGCTTGGCCCGGGTTAGGCTAAATTCGAAAGCGGCGCTCCGTTCGCCCAGGTCCACTCATGAAACCAGTTCGCATCGTCACGATCGTTGTTTGCGCGGCAATTCTCGCGGTGTTCGCGGGAATTCTGGGCAATCGGTTTTACAGATATTCTGCGATGAAAGACTAGCTTCAGGAAGCCGTAAGCAAGGACGCAGGATATACCGAGACCCTCCTCAGGATTGAGAGCGAAAGCTCTCACATGACCTTCGGCGAACTCTTTGCACTGTGCGATAAATCCATCGAGGGTCGCACCAACCTGATCATTGAGCTCAGGGGTCTCTACCCGTCGATCAATCCCAAGCTGAAAGACGAACTCATCGATTATCTGAACGCGGAAAATGAATTCGCTCGGGCAAAACGAGGCTTTTACCGCAAACCGATGCAATACAGCAGCGCCGTTGACTTATACAAAGACGCTGTGGAAGACGTCCCTGCCTCGTACTATGGCGCTGATTTCTATCGGGCGAATACCGCGCGGAGAAAAAGAAAGACCAATGACGCGTCGTTGGAACTGCAACGCAGCACCGACAACTTCCTGGAATCCTACAGTAAAGTGCTCGTTGTAGAAGATGGCATGGCGCGAGCCGCGAGTACCTCAGGCGTTCGTTTTGTTTCCATCTTCAAAGAGTATGAGAAAGAAAACAGGACCGCTGCAACAAATATCCAGCACTATGCGAGCGCCACGCTCCGGTGAAGCAGACTTCGCCGGATCTCTACCCCCCGATGTGCACCATGGTCCTCGACGCCGGCACAAAGTCCGCCTCGCCAATGTGGTGCCGCTCTTCTTTCTTCGCCACGACGCCCTGAATGAACTCCGCCAGTTCTTCATCACTCGCCCCGCGCCGCATCTGCGCGTGCAGGTCATGATCCCATACCGAAAACAGGCACGTACGAATCTTTCCGTCGCTGGTGATGCGGATGCGGCTGCAGTGTCCGCAGAACGGATGCGATACCGGCGCGATGATGCCGATCTCGCCGACCCCGTCTTCAAACTGGTAGCGCCGCGCTGTTTCCGAGTGCGCGTGCGGGATTTCGACCAGCGGCCGGTACTCCGCCATGCGTGCCAGAATTTCATCCAGGGCAACCACAGTCGAGGGCGCCCAGGTGCGTCCTTCCTCGAGCGGCATGAATTCGATGAACCGCACCGTAACGCCCTCTTCCCGAGCGAACATGCCGAAAGGAATGACCTGGTCTTCGTTGAACCCACGCATCAGCACGCAGTTCACTTTCAGCGGCCACAAACCGGCCCGCCGCGCCGCGCGGATGCCCGCTAGCACATGATCGTATCCATTGGGAACCCGCGTGATCCGCGCGAAGCGCTCAGGATCGACAGCATCCATCGACACCGTAACCCGCGTCAGCCCCGCAGCCTTCAACGGCTGCGCAAGTTCCGCCAGCATATGCCCGTTCGTGGTGAGCGCAATGTCCAGCGGCTCGGAGAGGTCGTTCCCGCGTTGCCGCTCCATCGTCGGATTTGAAATGGAACTCCGCCCCACAGTTGGGTTTTGCAAAGAGAGGCTTTGAAGAAGGGGGCTTTGAAAGGGCACGGCTTCAGCCGTGCCGTGAACCGCGTCAAATGAACCGGGATTTAGCCCCTGAGGGCGCAATTTCGCGAGCTCACGCACGAACTCGACAACACCTTTGCGCAACAGCGGCTCGCCGCCGGTGAGCCGAATCTTGGAAATCCCCATGCCCACCAGCACGCGCGCCATCCGCAAATAGTCCTCGAAGGGCAGATCGCCGTAAAGCGCTCCTTCGTTCCCCGTCCGGCAATACACACACTTGTAGTTGCAGCGGTCCGTAATGGAGATCCGCAAGTCCGTAATGGCGCGCCCGAATTTGTCGTGAAGAAACAAGCTCTTAGCTCTTAGCTCTTAGTCTCTAGCTCTCAGCTCACCTGCGCGGCATCTTAGCTCCAGTCGAGCCAAAAAAAACTAAGAGCCAAAAGCCAAGAGCGTGTCTAAGAAAAGAAAACAAACAGGCGGGACCATCCCGGCAGCTGTTTCCTTTCCAATGCGTTCGTTACAAAACGCGGGAGGCGCCGGCGTTTTCACCAGCACCCTCGGGAAGTGTGGCGCGGGCGCCCTCGCCCGCGGTCTCTCCCTCGCCGACGCGGCCTGGGTATGCCCGAAGGCCGACGCGGTCGGAAACCTACTTGTCACATTATAGGACGCGCGGGGAAAAAAGGAAGATTCAAGGTTTTGGACTCGGCAGCGCCTTCTCAATCGCTGCCTCGGCCAGCGGCGCCATAATCTTGAATCCCGCCGCGTTCGGGTGCAGCCCGTCCTCGGCGAGATCTTTCTTCAAGAGTCCTTTGTCGTCGACCATGGCACTGAAATAGTCCAGGTAGACGCAGCCGTTCGACGCAGTCGCGCAGTAATCCGTCAGCCAGCGATTGAGCGCAAGAATCTTCTCCGGCGACCGCTGCGCAAAAAAAACAGCCGCCCGGGGCGTGTAATTGTGCACTGGCAGGACCGAAGAGTAGATCACCTTGATGTTGTGGGCACGGGCGAGTTCGACGAAGGAGGAGTAGTTGGCCTCAATGTCCTCCAATCGCATCGGCCCGGTATTGCCCGCAATGTCATTCGTGCCCGCCAGGATCACGACGACCTTCGGTTGCAGGTCAATCACGTCCTGACGAAAGCGCACCAGCATCTGTGGCGTAGTCTGCCCTCCGATGCCGCGATTAATGTAGGGCTTGCCGGGAAAATATTCATCGATGTGCCAGATGTCAGTGATGGAGTCGCCGAAAAAAACAACGCGGTCAAGGCCGGGCGCAGGTGGCTTGAGCGCGGCATTAGCGTCGCGATAGCGAGCCAGCTGACCAAAGTCGTCGGTGAACATGGCGATGCGCGAGGCCCGATATTGATCCAATCCCGGGAACCCGGTGGGCGGGATGCCAGGCTGCGTCGGTGGCGATCCCTGCTCAGCATAAGCTGAGAGATAGAGGACGGTGATGGATAAAAAGAGTGTGGCTAGTTGGCGAGATCGCCTAACGTGCATGGTTTGCCTCGGGAAACCAGCATAGCGCAACTCGCACACCGGCGAGTAGGTATCGGTAGATGGGGAGACCGTGATCCGGCAGGAGATGAGCCTCTAGGTTTTGATCCGCGCGAATCCATGCAGATCCGTGGCGAAGAAGTTTCCGCCCTACATCCCGTCGTAATTCGGCCCGCCGCCACCTTCCGGTGGCACCCACGTAATGATCTGGTACGGGTCGGCGATGTCGCAGGTTTTGCAGTGGACGCAATTCGACGGGTTCAGGCTGATACGCTTCCCGTTCGGCTGGCTCGCGTCGTCAACCATTTCGTAGACGTTCGCGGGACAGAAATTCTGGCATGGGCTGCCAAATTCTTTCACGCAGCGCGTATTGCAGATGTTCGTGTCGTGGATGACAAGGTGCGCCGGCTGGTCTTCTTCATGCTTGGTGCCGGAATGGTAGAGGTCAGTCAGCTTATCAAATGTGAGTTTTCCGTCGCCCTTGGCTGCCCCGAGCAGGTGCGCTTCCGCGCCTCCATCGGCAGGCAGATCGGCCAGCTTGCGCATGTGTTCGTATCCGGCTTTCGCGGGATATCGGTTGCGCAGGCCGCGTCCGCCGGTAATCATCTGCAATCCGGTGTGAAACATGCCCGCGTACATTCCGTGCGCGAATCCCTGATGCAGGTTGCGCACCTTCCACAGCTCTTCTTTGATCCAGCTCGATTCGACTTTTTTCTGGAACGCTCCCAGCGTCGCCGCCGACGAATCGTCTTTCGTAAGCGTGTCAAACGCAGTCTCGGCCGCCAGCATCCCGCTCTTGATGGCAAGGTGGATTCCCTTGAGCCGCGCCGAATTCAAGAAGCCTGCGGAATCGCCGAGGATCATCCACCCATTGCCGGCCACCGGCGGAATCGCCCACCATCCGCCGTAAGGCATCGACTTCGCGCCGTAGCGGATCATCTTGCCGCCTTCGAGCAACTTCGCCACAAACGGATGCCGCTTGAACTCCTGCATCACGCGCTGCGGATCGAGCCTCGGGTCGGCATAGTCGAGCCCGGTAACAAAGCCGAGCGAGACCACGTTGTCTTTCGAGCCGTAGATCCAAGCCCCGCCGTACTCCTTCGTCGTGAGCGGCCAGCCCATGGTGTAAATCACTTCGCCGGCTGCGACGCGTCCCGCAGGCACCTCCCAGAGTTCTTTCACGCCGACGCCGTAGGTTTGCGGGTTGGCATCTTTGTCGAGATCGAACTTCTCAATCAGCTGTTTAGTTAAAGACCCGCGCGGCCCTTCGGCGAGAATAACGACTTTGGCCTGCAGATCGTACCCCGGCTCGAAGTTGGATTTCTGCTGCCCTTCTTTATTCACGCCCTTGTCGTCAGTGCGGACGCCGGTGACGCGGTCGCCCTCGAAGAGAAGTTCGGAGCCGGCGAATCCCGTGAAGACCGTGATGCCGGTCTCTTCCACCTTACTGCCCAGCCACTTCACGAATCGGTTCAGGGAGATCACATAGTTCCCGTGATCCCGCAGGAACGGCGGCGTAATCGGCAGTTTGAACTTGCTCTTCTCGGTGAGAAAGTAAACCGCCTCCTTCGTAACCTTGGCGTCGAGTGGCGCTTCCTTTTCAAATCCAGGCAGCAATTCGCGCATGGAGCGCGGGTCGAGCAGCGCCCCCGAAAGGCAGTGCTGCCCAATCTCGCGAGCTTTTTCGAGCACGTAGATATTTTCTTTACTGAGCTGCGAGTCGGGGCGCGCGGCATTGTGCGCGTCGATAAGTTGGGCCAGCCGCAAAGCACACGCCATGCCCGCAGGTCCGCCACCGACGATCACTACATCGGCCGGCATCTGCGGCCGCTCAACGCCTTCGATAGGTTTGCGGAAAATGAGATTCATAGACGGACGACTGAAAGATGCCGAATGAATGGCAGTCCCCGGCCTAACTTCGCAACAAGCTTACGATCAGCCGTGACAAATTCACAGTCCATCTCAATCGCCAGGGCGCAGTAAACGGAATCGTAGGCTGAATGGCAATGCACGATCGCCAGCGAGAATGCAGAGGTAGCCAGACGTTCCAACGGCTGAAAATTCAAAGGAAGCGTCAGCAAATCCCTGAATATGGCTTTCGCGTCGGCGGGGGCTAGCTCCTTAAGCACAACCGCGCGGCGCCACAGAGCACTGGCGGCTTCAATCCGCAGCAGGTCGGGCGCATATAAGCTAACCGTTCCGCTCAAGAAGCCCGTAAGCAGATCCTCCGCCCCCGAGCGGCCAGCCTCAGGCAGAAACCACTTCAGCATCACGCTGGCATCGACTACATAGTTCAGAATCGGCGATCTCTCTCTGCCCGGATCAATTCGGAACTATCTGACAGCAGACCAACGCGGGCGCGAATTTCTTCGCGCCGGCGGCGGATGCGATCAAGAAGCGCCTGGCTACGCTCGGACACTTTTGCCTTCGTCTTTTTTCCGTTCGCCGTTGTTTTTGTCGCTCTTCGCATTTGCTCTCTCCCATCGTTGCCAGGAGTAAGACCTCGAACGCGTTCCGAAGATTTTTCGCGCGCCTTTCTTAAAGTATCACCCTCAGAAATCGCTTCTCGCAACCCTCGACGCAGTTACTCTAGCTGTCCTTGGATTCTGTTGTGCAACTTGACTGCTAGCTCCCAGCCTTTGCCTTCTTGATTTCTTCGATCAACGGCGGCACAATGTCAAACAAATTCCCGACGATGGCGTAGTCCGCAATCTCAAAAATCGGCGCCTCCGAATCTTTATTCACCGCGATGATCGTCCGCGAGCCCTTCATCCCAACAATATGCTGAATCGCGCCGCTAATACCCAGCGCCAGATAGAGCTTGGGCGCAACCGTCTGCCCCGAAGATCCAATCTGCCGATCCATCGGCAGCCAACCCGAGTCGCAGATCGGACGCGACGCTGCCAGGTCGCCGCCGAGCGCGTCGGCCAGTTGCTTGGCGATCTCAATATTTTTCTGCTCTTTGATCCCTCGGCCCACGGCCACAATAATCTCGGCCTGCGTCAGGTCCACCGCCTGCTTGGCTTCTTTGAAAACTTCCTGCGGCTTGGTCCGGATGACGCCGTCCGCAATTTCCGCATTCACAGTTTCGACTGGAGCCGCGCCCGCTCCGGCTTCGGCCTTGTCTCCGCGGAATGCTCCGTTCTGAAACGTCGCAAACCACGG
>PLEA01000021.1 GCA_003136335.1 Acidobacteriaceae bacterium
TTGTCGCCGCCGACAATGTCGTTGTTGAGAACCGCTTCCAAGTCCCATCCCTGATCTTTCGCCATCTTCGCGAAATGTTTACTGCCATTCAGGCCCTGCTCTTCCCCCGCGACGGTAAGAAAAACAATCGTTGCCGGAAACTTCATCTTGCTCAGCACGCGCGCACATTCCAGGCTGACGGCGGTTCCGCTGCCGTCGTCGTTCGCACCGGGCGCGTCGCCATTCCCATCGAGAATGTCGGTGTTACGCGAATCGTAGTGCCCAGTCACCAACACAATGCGTTTCGCGTTCGCCGCGTCCGTACCCCTCAGAACCGCATAAACATTGGCGATTTCTGTCGCCTTCGGAATGCGCTCGGTCAGCTCTTCGGTGAAGCTGTCGGTCTTGACTTCCAGGCATCCGCCGCAATCTTTGGAGTAGCGTTCGAACTCTGTCTTGATCCATTCCCGGGCCGCGCCAATGCCGCGCCCCGCGGCAATCGATGCCGGATCCTGCGCCGAAAGCGTCAACCGCGTTCCGAAGCTGACCAGTTTCTCGATGTTCGCCTGAATTCGTTGCGCGGAAATCTGCCGCAACGCCGCCGCGATTTGCGGGTCGGCGGCGAAGGTCGGCTCAGACTTGGCCGACTGCGCCGCACCGCCCGTCGCCACTAACAGAAGTGCCGCGGTCCAGCGCGTTGCTCGAAAGAAGGGGAGCATGGTGTGAATATCCCTCCAGGCAAATCGTTGCGAGACAGCGATTCCTTCCCGCCCAGAAAAATCGTGCGTACAGCATGTGCCCCTTGACCTACAGCCGGGGAGACTCTAAATATTATCAGGAGGCTTTGATCGGCGAGGGAGGCTTTATGGTTCTTTGTCCCGAATGCGAAACCAATCTGGACGTCGACGAGGAAGAGGTCGATGAAGGGGAAGTGATCTCGTGCCCCGAGTGCGGCACGGATTTTGAAGTCGTCACCACCAGTCCGCTCGAGTTGAAAGCCGTGGAAGCCGGCTACGAAGAAGAGGACGACGACGAGGAGGAGAGCGAAGACGGTGACTACTCTTAAACTTCGCTCAGGCCAGCCTTTTGCCAGGTTGTTTCACCTGGGCTTTCTCCTGATCGTACTTCTCTTACCGACCTTCAGCTCTCAGAAAGGGCTCCTCGCGGGCCCAAAATCTAAAGCCAAACCTTACGCACTCATTGCCGGTACGGTCTGGGGTCCGGATGATCGTCCCGTGTATGGCGTCACCGTCAAAATCCGCCGCGCCAAGGACAAGAAAGCGAAGTGGGAGGTCTATTCCGATCACATGGGCGAGTTTGCCCAGCGCATTCCAGCCGGCGAGTCCGACTACATCCTCTGGGCCGATCTGAAGGGCTTCAAACCCGCCGACGGGAAGCCGCTGCACCTGGTCCAGCAGATTACCGTTCATATTTACAACGACGAACGCCAGGACACTGGATTGCATCTAACCCACTAACCAGTGGAGTCGTAACCCGTGAGACAATAGCAGCAGCATGAATCGCAAACGACCCGTAATCCAGGCTATGACTGTGGCTTGCGCGCTGCTTATGGTTTTGGGTGCGGTGTCGAGTGCTTCGCCCGACAAAAAAGATAAGACCGTGGGGCGCCTCCTGTTCGGCAAGGTGCTCGATCCTCAGGACAACCCTCTTCCTGACGCGGTCGTTTACTTGACCAACACTCGCACTCGATCAGTGAAGACGTATATCGTCGGATCGGACGGCACCTACCGCTTCCCGGCGCTCTCCACTGCCATTGATTATGAGGTTTATGCCCAATATAAGGACCGCAAGAGCGACACCAAATCGGTTAGCCAGTTCGACGACCGCTCCCAAGTCTACGTCGACCTGAGAGTCAATGTCCGGTAACGCCTGGGCCTGGACCTTTTTCATGCAACTTTTCAGTGCCCTTCCGGGTTCAACATAATAGGGATATCTGTTTGGAGGGAAAACTGTGAACGAATCGCATTCGCCTCGTAAACCCAATCGCACCGCGCTGGCCGCGAAGGCCGTTTTGGTGTGCGTGACGCTGCTTTGCGCCGCATCCGCCTTGGCTCAAGGCGGCGCCATGAGCCCCTATCAGGATGAAAAGGACGGCGTCAGCGCCGGCGGCAAATGGATGGAGTATCAATCGGAAGACAAGATGACCGGAGCCAAGAAAGTCCGCTTCGAACTTGTGGCCGACAATTACTTTCGCGAGGATCCCAATTACCCGCCCAGAGTTGATCTGTTTTGCGAAAATGGCAGGCTCAAGTTGACCGACTTCAATCCCGGAGTCCGGCTTCCTCCTCCCAATCGTCCTGGTTTCTGGGGCCAGCCTCAACTGGAAGTGATGGTTCGCATCGACGACACGCACGGCTACCACGGCTGGAACTGGGAGCGTGGCCACTTCCTTTCGATGGACAAAGGAACCACTCGCGGTCTCCTCGGCGCTCAGGTGTTTAAGATCGAACTCCCGACCCGCAGCGGACGCCAGATTGCGGAGTTCACACCGGGCGGTCTGAATATCGATCAAGTTCGCCACGCCTGCGACATAACTCCGAGAAAACCCAGCAAAGATTAGCAACCGTGCCCACGTAGGGACAGCCGCCCGGCTGTCCCGCGCGGGCGAAGCCCCGCGTTATTCTCCTAACTGCTGGCGCAACCCTTCTGGCACTTGCCTCCGCGTCCTGCGACTGGCACCTTAAAGTACAGGCGAGGCCGCAATGGTCAGCAGTGCAATCACAGGGTTGGCGTTCTTACTATTCGCAGCGGGTGTGCTCATCTACACCGTCATCCTCTACAACGAGCTGGTGCGCTTGCGCAATGAGAACGACCGCGCCTGGGCCAACATCGACGTGCTCCTCAAGCAGCGTCACGACGAAATCCCCAACCTGGTCGAAATCGTCAAGGGATACATGCAGCACGAGCAGCAGACACTGCTTGTCGTGACCCAGGCGCGAGCGGCATCGATCAGCGCCGCCAGCATTGGCCAGAAAGCTGTTGCGGATCTGCAGATGGCGAGCGCGCTACGCGGATTGTTTGCCGTGGCCGAAAATTATCCGCAGCTCAAGGCCAACGAAAACTTCCAGAAGCTGCAGAACCGCATAACCGAACTGGAAGAGCGCATCGCCGACCGCCGCGAGTTTTTCAACGACGACGTCAACACTTACAACACCCGTATCGGCCAAATCCCCGACGTATTCGTGGCCAGCTTTATGAGCCTGAAGCCGCGGCAGATGTTCAAAGTCTCGGAGGAAGACCGTAAGCTGGTGGGAGTGAGTTTCCAGAGCCAAGGTGCTGCAGGAGGGTAGCGGCGGGGTGGGCTGTCGGGTACGGGTTCGGACCCGGCTGTCCGACGCTTTTGACTTTGCTTGGAGGCACGTCGCGAATGGGGAGGACGCGTGCACCGTCTGAATTCGAGGTCTAGATCAAAGTAAAAAGCGGCGGACAGCAGTGTCCGCCCCCACACGTGCAACTCCCTCACCCTGAAAACTTCATCCCAACAGCTTGGCCGCGTCCTTGGCGTAGTAGGTCAGGATGATGGTGGCGCCGGCACGGCGGATGCTTAGTAGGGATTCCATCATGACGCGGTCGCGTTCGATCCAGCCGTTTTGGGCGGCGGCTTCAATCATGGCATATTCGCCGGAGACTTGATAGGCGGCCAGGGGCAGGTCGAAGCGCTCGCGGGCGGCGGCGATTACGTCGAGGTAGGGCAGGGCGGGTTTGACCATGATCATGTCGGCGCCTTCGTCGATGTCGGCTTGGATTTCGCGCATGGCTTCGCGCCGGTTGGCCCCGTCCATTTGATAGGAGCGGCGGTCGCCGAACTGCGGAGCGGAGTCGGCGGCCTCGCGGAAGGGGCCGTAGAAGCCGGAGGCGAACTTGGCGGCGTAGGAAAGAATCGGCGTATGGGTGAAGGCAGCGGCGTCGAGAGCGCGGCGGATGGCGGCGACGCGGCCGTCCATCATGTCGGAGGGGGCGATGATGTCGAGGCCGGCTTTCGCCAGCGAGACTGAGGTGCGGGCCAGGAGTTCGAGGGAGGCGTCGTTGTCAATTTCGAAACTTGACTGCGCGGCACGCGCGGCTACGGATGCCAGCGTCGCGATGGCTCTTTCTTTTTCTTCTTTGCTCTTCACCATGAGCAGGCGCTGCGACGGCGTTAGGGCGTCTCGAACCGCGGCACCCAAGGATTGGGGCGTGAATGTCTGTTTCACGATTCCGCAGTGGCCGTGCGACATGTATTCGCAGAGGCATACGTCGCCCATCAGGATCAGGCTGGGGACTTCGCGCTTCAGGGCGCGGGCAGCTCGCTGGACGATGCCGTCGTCGGCCCAGGCACCGGTGGCAACTTCATCTTTCGTGTCGGGAAGGCCGAACAGGATGACCGAGGGCACGCCCAAGGAATGAACTTGCTGCGCCTCCTTTACCGCTTCGTCCAGCGATAGATTAAACACGCCAGGCATGGAGCGGACTGGCTTGCGAACACCTTCGCCGGGACAGACGAACATGGGATAGACGAGTGCGTCGGGAGTGAGGCGAGTCTCACACACCAGGTTGCGCAGCTCCGCGGTGCGGCGGAGGCGGCGAAGACGGGTCACGGGAAATGCCATGGGTCACCAGGGGAAGGATACGATCAATGCCCTCCCTGTCGATTCTAGAACATCTTTGGATTCGGGGGTCTGGAAGTGCGGCTGTAGATCAAAACCCCACCCTTCGGCTTCGCTCAGGGTAGGCTCTAGTCTCGCCAAACAACGGCGAGGTTTGAGCGAGCACCCGAACCGTGATCCCCCAACTGCAATTCCGAACAGGTATGACCAAAGTAACTGGCGGCCTGCCAGGCGCTTTCGGGATGACGAATTCCGTAACATAGAATAAAGAGGGATGAGTTTGTTCGAGCGCCACCGTTGGTTTGCCGCAGCGGCCGGGATCACACTGGCTTTTGCCGGCGTGTCGGTGATGGCACATAAGAGCACTGGGTTGACGGCGTTTTCCGATCTGGGGGGACTGGCTTTGATGCTGGTAGCCGCCGCGATCGCGCTGCGCAACGCTCTGGCCCGCCCCGGGCAGGAGCGCAGTTTCTGGGCGTTGATGGCGCTCGGATTCTCGCTCTGGGCGTGCAATCAGGCAGCGTGGACTTATCGCGAAATCGGCCTGCATCGCAGGTTTCCCGATGCATCTTTCTTTGACGTCATTCTCTTCTTCCATGCGGTACCGATGATCGCGGCGGTACTCTGGCGCCCGGACCTGCTTAAAAGAGAAGCCAGAAATCATCTCAGTCTGCGGAATTTTCTGATGCTGTTGGCCTGGTGGATTTTTCTTTATGCCTTCATTGTGTTTCCCCACCAGTATGTAGCCCCGAACGTCGATCTGTATAACATCTGCTACAACCGGCTTTATCGGCTGGAGAACATCCTGCTGCTGGCGGTGCTGGGGCACGCGGTATGGACCAGTTCGAGCGGATGGCG
>PLEA01000290.1 GCA_003136335.1 Acidobacteriaceae bacterium
CACCTCTGCATGATGATGCGCGGCGTCGAGAAGCAACACTCCGCTGCCGTCACCTCTTCGATGCTGGGCTGCTTCCGTAACGAAGAAGAGACGCGCTCCGAATTCCTCTCCCTGATCCGCCAGCGCCCCAACGGCGTCTAAACGAATCCGGGAAGGGTGTGGATTCTGCCCGTCAACTCGGGAAGGGCACGACTTCCAGTCGTGCCGTTAAGCTCGTCCGCAGATCGCGGCTTCAGCCGCTGCGGGCTGCAGCTTTGCCTTTGCATGTCCATCACAAACTGGGCTGCCTCACCCTTCGCGATTTTCATGAAATCCTTTACAGTCTCCGCCCTCTTTCCACAGCCTTCGACTCCCTTTCTGTGACGAACAACCTTTACTGAAGAAGAGAAGAGTGCAAAATTGGGAATATGCGCGCACACACAACCACCTCCACAATCCGTTGCCCAGAACCTCCAGCTAACTCCTTATTCCGCAATATTTTACCTCCCAGTGCTTGCGCATCAAGATTTTGCCCTACCCCCACCATACCTCACACTCACAACTCTTTGAAAACCAAGATCTTAGATACCACCGGGGGAAATAAATATCGATATGCCCACCGCGCACCGTTTGACACTGCAGAACGGCTTACCTAGACTGCAGGTAGGCGTCTGCGAGGACCATCCATGGGCTGGCTGCAAAACAAGTTCGAAAAAAATTTCATGATCAGCACGGTTGATTACGTTTTCAACTGGGCGCGCAAGTCAGCGGTCTGGCCAATGACGTTTGGCCTGGCCTGCTGCGCCATCGAAATGATCGCCTCCTCCACCTCGCGCTTCGACATCGCGCGCTTCGGCTCGGAGGTCTTCCGTCCCAGCCCGCGCCAGAGCGACCTGATGATCGTCGCCGGCACGGTCACGCTCAAGATGGCGCCAGTGGTGAAGCGCATCTACGACCAGATGCCCGATCCCAAGTGGGTCATCTCGATGGGCGCCTGCTCGTCCGTGGGCGGCCCCTTCAATACCTACGCCGTGCTGCAGGGCGTCGACAAAATCGTCCCCACAGATGTTTACGTCACCGGATGTCCCCCGCGCCCCGAAAATCTTTTCTACGCACTGCTCAAACTGCAAGACAAGATCGACACCATGACGTTGGCCAAAAAGCCCACCGAAGTCCGCCTAGATCCGAACATGGTGGAACACTTCAAGCGCCAGGTAATGATCGCGCAAACGATGCAACCGAAATGACCGCGATTAGCGGGCGTGACCCTGAGCGGAGCGAAGGGGCGAGCCCGCTGCGGTCATCTGAGCGCAGCGAAGGATCTCAGCCGTCAGCGAAACAGCCCACGTAGAGACAGCCGCCTCGGCTGTCCGGCCAAGCGAAGCGAGACCGCTAATTTCGCACGACGATCAGAATGGCTGAAGGCAGTGTGCGGAATGCAGTGTGCTGACTGCTAGTTACTGAGTGCGATGTTCACCAAACTCACCACCCAATCGGAACTCCCCGCCGCCGACGAAGCCAAAGAATTCCCCTGCGGCGAAAAGACGGTCTGCATCGCCAACGTAAACGGCACCTACAGCGCCATGGACAACGTCTGCCTGCACCTCGGCGGCCCACTCGGCCAAGGAGAAATCGAGAACGGCAAAGTAGTCTGCCCCTGGCACGGCTGGCAGTGGGACCCGAAGACAGGCGAGGCCGCGCACAATGCGAACGCAAAGGTCGACGTGTATCCGCTCAAGATCGAAAACGGCGACGTGCTGATTGAAATCTAAGTCTCTCGATTTCCTGATCGGGCTATCCCACCAACTTCAGGAACTTTCCCGGCTGATTATCGAAGCCCGGGAAAACCGCCGCCAGATTCTTATTCCCTATGTGCCGCGCGACCGCTTCTCCAATCACCTGCCGGAAGTCCGTGGTCAGGGCCAGGTCGCGGCCTTCGTAGAGTTGCGACTGATCCAAGCCAGGCCAGCGACCGTAAACTCTGCCGCCCCTCACCGGGCCGCCCAGAACAAACATCACGTTGGCATGGCCGTGGTCGGTACCGCGATTGCCGTTTTCGCGCGCCGTGCGTCCGAACTCCGACATGGTGACGACGACGGTGTCTTCGCCAAGATCGCCGAGATCAGTCCAGAACGCCGCCAGCGACTGCGAGAAATCGGTAAGCACGTTGGCGAGCTGGCCTTCGGCGGCGCCTTCGTTAACGTGGTTGTCCCAGCCGCCAATGTCGGCAAACGCGACCTGCACACCGAGATTCGCTTTGATCAGTTGCGCGAGCTGCCGCAGGCCGTCCGCGAAGCGTCCCTTGGGATAATTCGCCCCCGCAGCGGGCGTGTATTTTCCGGGATCGGCAGCCTTCAACATCTTTACTGCGTCGAAAGTTTCTGCGCCCGTGCCGTGCAGCACACTGTCGGACGAGTGATCGTACATCGCCTCAAACGCGAGCGCAGCAGGAGAAGCTTTTGGATTCTTTCCTCCCACCGAGAAGTCGTTGATGTTATTCATGGCGACCGCGGGTTCCGAGCCGCTCAAAATGCGCGGCAGAGAAGGCCCCAGCGCAATCGCGCGAAACGGAGAATTTTGCGGAGCCGACGGCAGGTTGCGGAGCGAGCGGTTAAGCCATCCATCGTCGGTGGCCTTCACGCCCGGGGTGCCGCTCTCCATGAAATCCTGCGCGTCGAAGTGAGAGCGCGTGGTGTCCGGCGATCCCGCGGCATGCACGATGGCCAAATGACCCTGCTGCCACAGCGGCTGAAATGCCGACAGCGACGGATGCAGCCCGAAGAAGCCGTTGAGATCGAGCACCGACTTGCGCGG
>PLEA01000136.1 GCA_003136335.1 Acidobacteriaceae bacterium
CGGCAAATGACGCGCCCAGCGCAGCGACAACTGCGGTAGCCTCTCATTCGCTGCCAGCCGTCGCCAACTCAAAGCCGAAGAAAGCTCGCCGTCCGGTCTCACCGCAACCGGTCTCGGCCACAGCAGCGGAAGTGGTGGTGCCGCTCTCTAATCTCGACGTGGCGGTGCAGCACCAGTTCAAGGATGCCACCCTTTTTGTTTGGGTCGATGACCAACTAGCGTTGACCCGGCCTTTGCACGGAGGCGCTCAGAAACGGATGGTCGTGTTCAACGGAATACGGGGCGTGGACTCGGAGACTGTGAAGGTCCCCGCAGGAAAACACGCGCTGCGTGTAAGGGCTTTATCGGCCGACGAGACCATTGATCTCTCCAAAACGGTTTCGGCCGAGTTCGTCGGTGGCGGCGAGAAGTCACTGCAGGTCACCTTCGACAGACACAACACCACCATGCATCTGAGTTGGCAGTAGACTACTGCCGCAATCCCATCCAGTTTTCCGAGACCACTAGGGAATTTCCCGGATTCTGCGGATCGTATTTCACTGAAGTCGGAAGTCCGAGCCGACAGGAGTGCAGATTGATCCAGTGCCGCAGGTAGGTGACGTCCTGTGAACACTCGTAGGACACCCCAGCCACGTCGTAGTGGTAGATCAACATGGTGGCCGCGTGACGATTGTCGGCTGCCGCCAGTTCCTGCACATCAATGACCGTGCCGTCGGTGATGCGGCCTGTGCTCTCCAGCCATGTCCGGCGTTCGCGCTCGAGTTCGACAGAGTTCTTGGGCTTGCGTCGCAGTAGGGCATACGTCGCGAGCAATGCGACGCCGCCTGTAACCAGCCCATAAAGTCGAAGTGAATCCATACCGAGGTGGGTTGAGTCGATGCCCTGTCGGCCGATCTCTCTCTCAGCATAAGCCGAAAGCGAGAGACGTGGAAGTGGTTGCGAGGTTACGGAGGTGCCAGAGGCTGTGAAAAATGTGGGATAGGCCCGGGCTTCGAAGAGACTTCCGCTTGTTCTACAATCACCCGGGGAATATTCCGGTCCTGAGGTAAACGGAGTGCAAATGCGATTTGCGGCGATTTGTGCGGCACTTTTTCTCGTGCTATCGATGGCACCGGCGGCAGCGCTCGACGGAACGACATCGTCTCCACGGAAAGCTTCCGACAAAAAGCGAACTCACGACTGGCCCGTTTACGGCGGGACGTCCGAGAATAATCACTTTTCTAGCTTGACGCAGATCAATCGCAAAAACGTGAAGCGGCTCCGGGTCGCCTGGACGTTTGACACCGAGGAGGCCGGCGGACTGCAGACCAGCCCGATCGTGGTCGACGGAGTTCTTTACGGGCTGACCCCGTCGCAAAAAGTGTTTGCCTTGAATGCGGTCACGGGTCAGTGGTTATGGAAGTTTGACTCCGGAATTCGTGGGACGCAACCGGATCGAGGGCTCGCTTACTGGTCCGACGGCACAGCCGGCAACGAAAAAGACCGTCGAATTCTGGTGGGGGTGATGAACTTCGTCTATGCGCTCGACGCAGCCACCGGCAAAGCGATTACAACTTTCGGAACAGATGGGCGGATTGATCTGCGCGAGGATCTAGATCGCGATCCGGCGGCGCAGTCCATTTATATGACCAGCCCGGCGGTGATTTACAAAGACTTGATGATCGTCGGCGGGCGCGAAGCCGAAACGTTGCCCGCGTCTTTCGGCGATGTGCGGGCTTACGACGTACGCAGCGGAAAGTTGCGCTGGTCGTTTCATACGATTCCGCGTCCGGGCGAGTTTGGCTATGACACTTGGCCGAAAGAGGCCTGGAAGACGAGCGGCGCGGCGAATAACTGGGCGGGGATGACGGTGGACGTCGAACGGGGAGTTGTGTATGTTCCGACAGGTTCGGCGGCGTTCGATTTCTACGGCGCGGACCGGGTTGGAGACGATCTGTTTGCCAATTGTCTGATTGCTCTGAACGCCCAGACGGGCGAGCGCATCTGGCATTTTCAGGGAGTGAGGCACGATCTTTGGGACCGGGATTTTCCCGCGCCCCCGGTGCTTTTGACGGTGGACCGGGAAGGCAAAAAAGTGGATGCTGTCGCCCAGACGACGAAGCAGGGCTTCGTATTTCTGTTCGATCGCACCAATGGCAAGCCGTTGTTTCCGATCGAATGCAGAAACTATCTGCCCAGCAATGTGCCGGGGGAAGTGGCCGCGTCGCAACAATGTCTGCCTGCGAAACCGGCGCCCTTTGCACGGCAACTGCTGACCGAGAATCTTCTGAGCGAGCGCACGCCCGAAGTGCATCAGTGGGCGCTGCAGAAGTTCCTCAGCCTTCGCAGTGAAGGGCAGTTTGTTCCGTTCGGCGTAGGGAAAGACACAGTAATATTTCCCGGATTCGATGGCGGAGCGGAGTGGGGCGGCGCCGCAGCCGATCCGGAGACCGGAATTCTCTACGTCAACGCGAACGACCTGGCCTGGACGGGCGCGCTGGCGGAGAACACGCCATCCGAAAATAAAGAAAACACTCCCAAAGCTCTGTACATGAGCCAGTGCGCAGTCTGCCATGGAGAAGAAATGGCAGGATCTCCCCCTTCGATTCCTTCGCTAGTGGGCGTGACCGACCGAAGGTCAGCAACGGAGATCACTACGACGATCCGCAACGGCAAGGGGCGGATGACAAGCTTCTCGAATCTGGCCGACGATCAGATTGCCGGGCTGCTCTCGTATTTAACGAGCCCCGATGCAAGGGAAAACGAGAGCAAGGAAGTAGTGACGCCGGAACCGGCATCGTCCGCAATCAAATACCACTTTACTGGATATCGCAAATTTCTGGACCCGGACGGATATCCCGCGGTCGCGCCGCCGTGGGGAACATTGAGCGCAATCAATCTCAACACGGGCGAGTATGTGTGGAAGATTCCGCTGGGCGAGTACCCGGAACTGGCAGCTAAAGGACTCAAGAACACGGGCACGGAGAACTATGGAGGCCCGGTGGTGACGGGGGGCGGACTGGTGTTCATTGGGGCGACAAACTTTGACAAGAAGTTTCGCGCGTTCGATAAGACAACCGGGGCTCTCCTTTGGGAGACCACGCTGCCCTTTGCGGGGAATGCAACTCCCGCTACCTATGACGTGAATGGGAGGCAGTTTGTGGTGATCGCGGCGGGAGGCGGAAAGGATCTGAAGTCGAAGTCGGGCGGAGTTTACGTAGCGTTTGCCCTGAAGAAATAAGCTTACTTCGTTTGGCTGCAAACGTTCTTGCTGACCATGGCGACGAAGCCGCCTTCAGGATTCTTGCCGAACTGGTCGTCACGTGCGGCTTTCTTGCTGACGACGAAGCGTCCGCTACGGTCGCGGGAGTAGAACCATTCCGTCGTAGGGGCGGCGGCGCCGCTGGCGCAGTTGAAGCGCACACGCGCCCGCATTTCGACGAAGGGCCCGCCTTGTGGAAGTTTTGCCGGTTCTTTGAACTCCACGCGGACCAAGGCGATACGCTGATTGTTCTTGAGAATGCGGACGGAACTGACGGACACTGTGTCGCCGGCTTCGGTCTGGCCAATGGTGCGCCAATCTCCGGCCGCTAACAGCACCAGGCTGACCACCAGCGCCGGCGCGAGCACCACGGCGGCGAGAACGATGACGGCTTTTTTCAACGCTGAGGTTTCCGCAATTGGGAATGGCAACGAGACACTCTCGTCGAAAAAGCCATTCCTGTCAACCAAAGCCCGTAACTCCGCGTAACTCCGGGCCGCCGGATTGAGCGCCTGTGCTATGGTGATGGACGCAGCGGACTGGCTGCGACTAAGTGATGCCTATGGAAGCTCTTCATTCCACGACGGTTATGTCGCCAGTCGGGCCGTTGTTCCTGGCTGCTTCCCGCCTGGGCCTGGTCGCGCTCGAGTTTGACGCGCGCCTCCCAGGCCAGCCAACCATTCGTCCCAACCCACGCGATCTACGAACCGAGGGGAAGAGGGTTCGGTTCGAGGAATCGGAGAGCGCGATGCAGGCTTACGCGCAGCAGCTGCAGGAATATTTCGCGGGCGGGAGGCGCGCGTTTACCTTCGCCGTTGATCTGCGCGGAACGGCCTTTCAGTTGGCGTGCTGGCGAGCCCTGAGGGCCATTCCCTATGGCGAGACTCGCAGCTACGGAGACATCGCTCGCGCGGTGGGCAAGCCTCAAGGTTTCCGCGCAGTGGGGATGGCGAACAATCGGAACCCGCTGGCGATTGTGGTCCCGTGCCATCGCGTGATCGCGTCGAACGGAACGCTCTGCGGCTACGGCGGCGGCCTCGACGTGAAGCGCAGGCTTCTGGAACTGGAAGGCGCGCTGAGCGCTACGCTGGCGGCGTAGGAATTGTTGAATTTTGATTGTTGATTGAAATGCTCACGGTTTGTGCGGGCTCGGTTTCAATCAACAATCAAGAATCATCAATCGCTATCCCACGCGTCTTTGACGACTCAAAATAAATCCTCCGCGCTCCGCAAGGCGGGCCTCTTCTATCTCGTCTTCGTGATGTTTTCCTACACCACGGGCGGCCCCTTCGGACTCGAGGACATGGTCACGACCTCGGGTCCGGGAATGACTCTGATCTATCTGCTGGTACTGCCGTTTTTCTGGTGTATTCCGGTGTCGCTGGTCTCCGCGGAACTGACCACTGCCATGCCCGTGGAGGGCGGCTTCTATCGCTGGACGCGCGCCGCTTTCGGCGACTTCTGGGGATTTCTTGCCGGCTGGTGGAACTGGTCCGCATCGTTTCTGCTGGGCGGGGCGTATGCCGTTTTGTTCACCGATTATCTCGTCTATTACTTTCCGAAGATGACGTGGTGGCAACACTACCTCGTCTCCGTTGCGCTGATCGCCCTGCTGACCTGGATCAACGTGCGCGGCATTCAGATGGTAGGCCAGGTCGCGGCCGCGCTGGAGATTTTTATTTTTGTGCCGGTGATGATCATGATCGTCATCGGGCTGCTCCATTGGCATCACAATCCATTTACGCCGTGGCTCCCTCCGCATCAGGCCAGGTTCAAGATCTTCGGCGTCGGGCTGGCGTTGGGCTTATGGCTGTACTCGGGATACGAACAGCTCTCAACCGTGGCGGAGGAGGTCGAGAACCCGCAACGGGCCTACCCGCGAGCCTTGGCGCTGGT
>PLEA01000664.1 GCA_003136335.1 Acidobacteriaceae bacterium
GCATATGGTGACGTTCAAAGCGGCATTAACCGGCGAGGTCGATCCGCCGCCGGCGGCCAATTCCTTTCTGACTACGCTGGCGAACTGGGCGCAGGAGGCGGCGAAGTAGGCCGCCACGGCGGGCTTCCTGAAACAGGTTTCGCATAGGATCTCTGATGATTGCTGGCCAGTTGGTGGGAGTCGAGCTTTGCTCGACCGGACAGCCCCGAGCCCGCCCTGAGCGAAGTCGAAGGGGCGGCTGTCCCCACATAACTTCACTTTCCCTCCCTGGTTTGACAAGCAATTTTTCCGGGTGATACGGTCACGCTTCCCCTGATGCGGCGGAAACTCGAATACGCGACAGCCTGGCCGTTCATCAAGATCCTGGGTCTGATGCCGCGCCCCCTTTCGCGTGCGTTTGCCATTGGACTCGCCCAGGTTGTTTATCGATTGCACTTCCGCTTACGGCAAGTCGGAATGCGCAATCTCGCAATGGTGTTTCCGGAAAAAAGTGAGGCCGAGCGAACGCGCATTCTACGCGGAGTTTTCACCTCGCTGGGACGGCAACTCGCCGAACTGTGCCAGTTTCCCACCTACACTCCGGAGAATGTCGATGCGGTCGTAGTGTATGACGGGCTGGAAAATTACGAGCGGGCCTACGGCCAAGGGAAGGGAGTCCTGTTTCTGACGGCGCACTTCGGGGCATGGGAGCTCTCAGCCTTTGCCCACTCCCTGCACGGTCATTGGCTGCACGTGGTCATGCGGCCCATGGATAACGAATATCTCGACCGGTTGCTGCAGCACTATCGCACGATGCATGGGAACAAGACCGTCGCCAAGGATGATTTCGTTCGCGGCTTACTGGCGGCGATGAAGGCAGGGGAAACCGTCGGTATTTTAATGGACACGAATATGACGCCGCCGCAGGGAATCTTCGTGGACTTCTTTGGCATTCCCGCCTGTACGGCGAGTGGACTGGCCCGCATTGCTTTGCGCACGGACGCAGCGGTGGTTCCGGGGTTCACGATTTGGGATCCAGCATTGCGAAAGTACCGCCTGCGATTCGATCCCGCGCTCGAATTGATTCGCACGGGCGGTCTGGAGGCCGATATCGCCTCGAACACGCAGATGTTCACCCAGGTGATTGAGGATTACGTGCGGAAGTATCCTGACCAATGGTTGTGGGTGCATCGCCGTTGGAAGACGAGGCCGGAAGGGCAGCCACCGCTGTATTGAATCCGGTAGAGAGGAATTCACTTCGACCTAACGTTGAAAACGTCCCGCTAACCATTCACGAATGTGGATTGAGGAACCGCCAAGACATTCACTTCGGTAACGTGCGACGAAAGCTGTTTTCGTGGCACTGTAAGAACAGTGAAAAAATACCCGCAAATTGACGACGTCGGCTGGGACCGAGGACGCGAAGGCTATCTTGATTTGCCCCAGAAGCCCGTGTACGCGCGCGTGTTTAAGCCTGCCCATAAAGCCAAGGGTCAGGGATCTCCTGTCGGCATTGCTACGGAAGAGCGCTTGGGAAGCCTGATCGCTGCCGGCGGGATGATATGGGGGGCATACGCTGCGACGGTACATTTCGCTGGTGTGTTGAGCTTCGATCTAGTCCCTGCTGGTCCGATAGAAGTCTGCGCGCTGGGAATTCTCATCTGGTTGCACGCCAAGTGGCGGCGTTCCACGAAAGTAAACTGAGCCGCGAGACGGATTCTCTCGCCCGGGCCGTTCCCCCGATTCCTCAAATGCCCTATTGGAAATCGTAGCGCTGCTCTGCTTCAAACCATTCCTTCCGGTAAAATCGAATCTTCCTATGGATACCTTCGAACAGATCGCCGAACGTGAGCGGCAGTTTTTACTGCAAACTTATAACCGCTATCCCATTGTGCTCACCCGTGGCAAGGGTGTGTTTCTCTACGATATCGACGAGAAGCGCTATCTGGACTTTGTTTCGGGCCTGGGAGTGAATGCGCTGGGGCATGCGCATCCGCGGATCGTGAAGGCGATTCGGGAGCAGGCGGCGAAGCTGGTGCACGTCTCCAACTTGTACTACCACGAGTACCAGGGGCCGCTGGCGGAGAAGTTGTGTGCTCTTTCGGGGTTGAACCGGGCGTTTTTCTCGAACAGCGGGACCGAGGCGATCGAAGGCTCGATCAAACTGGCACGGCTGGCGGGACATCGAGCGGGAGGCGAGGCGAAGTGCCGCTTGGTGGCGCTGGACGGGTCCTATCACGGGCGCACGTTTGGGGCGTTGTCGCTTACCGGGCAAGCCAAGCACCGCAAGGGATTTGAACCTCTGCTCGAAGACGTGACGTTTGTGAAGCAGAACGATCTGGAAGGGCTGCGGGCTGCCGTGAACGACAATACCTGCGCCATTGTGCTCGAACCGATTTTCGGCGAAGGCGGAATCTATGAATGTTCGGTGGAGTTCCTGCGCGAGTGTCGCGAGCTAGCCGACCGTCACCGGGTGGCGCTGATCTTCGACGAAATACAGTGCGGGCTGGGACGTACGGGAACGATTTTTGCCTTCCAGAGTTTCGGCGTGACGCCAGACATCGTCGCCATCGCCAAGCCCATTGCCGCGGGACTACCGCTGGGCGCATTTATCGCGAAGGAAGAATTTGCGACGGCGATATCGCCGGGACAGCATGGCACGACCTTTGGCGGAGGTCCGCTGGCCTGCCGCATCGCGCTGGAGTTCCTGGCGATTGTGGAGGAAGAGAAGCTGCTAGAGAATGTCAGCAAAGTCGGAGCCTATTTGCAGCAAGAATTAAACAGACTGGTGGAGAAGCGTGCGGCCGCGACGGGAGTGCGCGGGCGCGGCTTTATCCAGGGAATTCAGCTCGAGATTCCGGCGCGTCCGATCGTGGATGCGGCGCTGGCTGAGGGCGTATTGTTCAACAGTACGCAGGACACCGTCGTCCGATTCCTGCCTCCATTCTTGCTGCAAGAGAAGCACATCGACAAAGGGATGCGCGTGTTAAACAAATTGTTGGGCAAGAAACGGAAAGCTGCCTGAGAGCGAGAGCCGCGCCAGACTCGCTGTGCCCGCGCGAGTTACTCGACGCTACGGTTCAATGCACCTGGTTCAATGCACCACGAATCCCGTAGCTGCCACCGCGATTCCCACGACTCCCAGCAAAAGACCCAAGTACCAGAAGATTTTTCGTCCGGAGAGTAGCGTGATCGAGGTAATCACCAGTCCCACTTCCAGGAAAACTTCGGCCAGATCAAATCGATCTGCCCGATTCCTTTCGTGTTTAACATCCGCTTCCATCTCGTTGGCCTTATCTTCGATTCCCTTTTGTTCGTCTTTGTAGCGCGCCGCCTCTCCGGAATATTTCTCGCGCAACTTAGCCAGAGCGGCAGCGTCGGTGGTTGCTTCTACCGAAGTCAAATCGGTAAAGAGTTCGTCCGTGTGCCGCCGGATGTTCTTAGCCTGGTAGAAAGCCCACTGATCGGACGACTTCGCTTGAAGCACAACCTCTTCGGTATGCGCACGATGCCCGAGCAGGGTCACAATTGCCACCAATACGGCCAGCATGGCCATGGTTACCGATATTGGCGCCAGCGTGGGATCGTGCTTCGCATGTTCTGCATGTTCCTGCAACTCGCTCAGCTCTTCCGACATAACGTCACTCTCCCATAACTTTTACGATGACCCTTTTATCACGCTGTCCATCGAACTCCGCATAGAAAATCCGCTGCCACGTACCTAGATCGAGCTTGCCGGCGGTAATGGGCACAATGACTTCGTGATGGATCAGCAGCGCCTTCAGGTGAGAGTCGCCGTTATCTTCACCCGTCTCATGATGTTTGTAGCCTTTGCGAAAGGGCGCCAGATGCTCGAGCCACTGGTCGATGTCTTCGATCAGACCGCTTTCGTTGTCGTTGACGTACACCCCCGCGGTGATGTGCATGGCCGAAACCAGAACCATGCCCTCCTGTACTCCGCTCTTGCCGACGATCTGTTCCACCTGCGGCGTGATGTGTACGTAAGCCCGGTGCGTCTTGGTATGGAACTTCAAATATTCCGTAAGAGTCTTCATTTCGAATTCCTGGTGCGACTTTGATCCCAAATATTACCGCAACGCCTCAGCGACTTTGCCACTCGCAATGAGCGCCGCAATACGTGCGAAATCCGTGTACATCACCCGATCTTTTTCCAACGTCGGACATACCGACCGGATTGCTGCTTGCGCCGCCTGGCCGCGCTTTGAAGGTTTCAGCGGAGCCAGGAAGTCCAGAGCCTGGGCGACGGCCATGGCCTCGATCGCCAATACGTTCCGCGTGTTGTCCACAACGCGCTTCAGTTTGTTCGCGGCGGTCATGCCCATGGAGACGTAGTCTTCCTTATTTCCTGACGTCGTGATCGAGTCGACGGACGCGGGATGCGCCAGCACTTTGTTTTCGCTGACCAGCGCCGCCGCCGTGACCTGCGGCATCATGAAGCCGGAATTCAGGCCGGCGCCCGAAGCAAGAAATGGCGGCAAGCCCTCGCTGAGCGCGGGATTTACCAGCCTTTCGATCCTCCGCTCGCTGATGCCGGCCAGCGCGCTCAATGCGATCGCCAGAAAATCCAAGGCAAACGCCAGCGGCTCGCCATGAAAATTTCCGCCTGAGATCACATCGCCCTCGGTATTTCTCGCATCGGTGATGAAGACCAGCGGATTGTCGACAGCGGAATTCGCCTCCGTTTCAAACACTCCGCGACAATGCGTCAGAGTATCGCGCACGGCGCCGTGGACTTGCGGTATGCAGCGCAGCGAGTAAGCATCTTGTACGCGGCCGCATTCGCGATGTGACTCGCGGATCTGGCTGCCTTCCAGCATGCGCCGCAGGTTGGCCGCGGTCTTCATTTGTCCGGCGTGCGGACGCGCCTTGTGAATACGCTCGTCAAAAGCCGCGTCGGTTCCCTTGAGCGCGTCGCAGCACAACCCACCCAGCACGTCGGCGGTGTCCACCAGCGTCTCGGCCGCCAGAAGCGAAAGAGTTCCCACGGCCAGCATGGCCTGTGTCCCGTTAATCAGCGAGATAGTTTCCTTGGCCTCGAGTACCAGCGGCTTGATCTGGCCTCGCTTGAGTGCCTCCGCACTGGGAACGCGTACTCCCCTTTCATCGAAGCATTCGCCTTCGCCGATCAGCGCCAAAGCTAGGTGCGCCAGGGGAGCCAAATCTCCACTGGCGCCCACACTGCCCTGCGACGGGACAACGGGAGTGACGCCGCGGTTGAGCATCTCACACAGCGTGTCGATGACGATGGCCCGCACGCCGGAGTGGCCCTTGGCAAGCGAATTAGCCCGCAACAGCATCATGGCGCGAGTCTCTGTGAGGGAAAGCGGTTCGCCCACGCCCACCGCATGCGAGCGGACTAGATTGACCTGCAGTTCACGAATCTGTTCGCCCGCGATGCGTACGTCGCTCAATTTGCCCACGCCAGTGGTGATGGCGTAGGCGATCTTGTTGCTCGCGACAATCTCATCGACGACGGAGCGGGCCTGGTTGACGACGTGCCGCGCATCCGGGGAGAGCAGCGCAGCGCGGCGCATTTCAATCCTCGCGACTTCGCGTACGTCTTCGAGCGTGAGATCGTTTCCGTTGATGTGGAGTGCGTTCAAGAAGATTCCCCGTGAGATGGCACAGCATTTCGTACCCGATTCGGCAACAACATCCGCAGTCCTACTTTGCCATCGCCGCGCGGAAGGCCGTCAAATACTTTTCCGGCAACGCCGCCACCTTCATCTTCGAATCTGTGACGATGTGCGTAGTCTCGCCTTCCGCCAGCAGAGTCCGGCTATCTGCGCGCACGAGTTCATAGTTGAACACGACGACCGATTCGCGCACAGTCTTCAGCCGCGTTCGCACCAAGACTTCTTCATCGTAAAATATCGGAGCTCGGTAGCGGCATCTCACGTCGGCCACGGCGATGAAGCGCCCATCCTCGCGCTCCAGGTCGCGGTAGGAAAAGCCCATCTCTCGCATCAGTTCCACCCGCCCCACCTCGAACCAGATCAAGTGGTTCGAATGGTAGACGACGCCCATCTGGTCGGTTTCGGCGTAGCGCACGCGTAGCCGTGTTTCATGGAATGCATGATGATTTTTGGAACTCATTTCCCCGTCCACACCGGTTTGCGCTTCTCCAGGAACGATGAAATCCCTTCGCGGAAGTCCGCGGCGGTGCGGATTGCGGCGTTCTCCCGCACGGCCGCCTCAATCTGGGCATCGAGTTCCGCGCGAGCATGATCGGTAAGCAACTGCTTGGTCGCGCGCAACGACGCCGCACTGTTCTCCATCAAGCGCGCGGCCAATTCGCGCGCGCGTGCCATCAGATTCTCCGCCGGCACGATTTCGCCGATCAGCCCCATGCGAGCCGCCTCCTCTGCCCCGAAAATCCTTCCTGTCAGCAGAAGATCACGAGCCTGCTTCTCGCCCACCTGCCGCAATAGAAATGTTGAAACAATCGCAGGCACAAAGCCGATGCGGACTTCTGTGTAGCCAAACTTCGCCTCCGGAACCGCCAGTGTGAAGTCGCAAAGGAGGGCCAATCCGGTTCCGCCAGCGATTGCCGCCCCATTTACCGCGGCAATGGTCACCTTGGGGAACTCATACAGGGAACGGAACAACTGCACCATGGTCTGCGAATCCTGCAGATTCTGTTCCGGCGAACGGTCCAGCAGCGCCTTCAGATTGTCCAAATCCATCCCGGAAGAAAAAGCCTTGCCCGCTCCGGTAACGATCAGGACAATCGCCTCTGACTTCGACACCTCATCCAGCGCGCGCAGCAAGTCGTCAATCAGTTCGAAGCTGATTGCGTTGCGCTTCTCGGGACGGTTCAGCGTGATCGTGGCTACGCCGTCGTCGTACGCGAGTTGAATCGTTTGGTAGCTCATATGCTAAGACCCGCCACGGATTCCCACGGATCAAACATTCAATCCGTTTGACCTATCCGTTAAAATCCGTGCAAATCCGTGGCAAATCAATCTGCCGCGTGCCAACCGGAAAACTTTGCGCCGATTCCCGCCGTTGCTTTCAGCAACGAATCCAGCGGCTTCAGTTGCGGCAACACCGCCCCGCGCCGAGTCAGTGTCTCGATCACTTTCTCAGTCGGGATGTTACCAATCAAAGCGTCCTGCGCAAAGGGACACCCGCCCAGCCCGCCTAAGGCAGAATCAAACCGGCGGCAGCCCGCGTCGTACGCGGCCAGAATGTTTGCCGCGGCCTCCTCGGGACGGCTGTGCAAATGCACGCCAATCTCGAGATAGTCATACCTCGCCATCACCGCGCCCACCACTTCGCCGACCCGCTGTGGGCTCGCCACGCCCACCGTGTCCGCGAGCGAGATCATCCGCAAATTGTCCACTTCCATTAGCGAAATAGCTTCGATCAACTCATCGGGATTCCACAGATCGCCATATGGGTTCCCGAATGCCATTGAGATATAAACGACTACGTCGAGGCCGGCCTCGTCGGCCTTCTTCTGAATCTTTTCCAATTCTTCGAGTGCGTCCTCGGGCGACTGATTCTGATTCTTACGCAGGAACGATTCCGAAATCGAATAGGGAAATCCCAGCGTCGATACTGCCTTCGTCTCAACCGCGCGCTCTGCGCCCTTTTCATTGACAACGATGCCGATAATCTCCACGTCATCGGACGGATCGAGTTCCTTCAGTACCTCTTCCGAGTCCGCCATCTGCGGCACGGCTTTCGGCGACACGAACGAAACCGCATCAATGTGCTTGAAACCCACGCTAATCAACGCCTTGAGGTAATCAGCCTTCAACTCGGCAGGAATCAACCCTTTCAGCCCCTGCCAGGCATCGCGCGGACACTCGATCAGTTTGACAGGACGAGCACTTAGCACTTGGTACTTAGCCTTTAGCCAAAAGAGATGATCAATCAACAATCAGCAATCGCCGTTGATGTCTCTGTGGTGAATCAAGTTTGCAGTACACCCACCTTGAACTCCGCCACATCCGGGTTCAGCGCCGCCGCTTCCAGCGCCTGCGTAATCGCATCCCGAGTCTCAATGGGATCGACGATTTTGTCGATCCACAGCCGCGCTGCGCCGTAGCGCGGATCGGTCTGCTCGTCGTAGGTGCGCTTCACCGACTCGTACAGCTCCGTTCTCTCTTCCTCGCTCAGCTTCTTACCGCCGCGTTCCAGTTGCTTGACTTTAATCTCAACCAGCGTGCTCGCAGCCGAATCGCCGCTCATGACGGCGTAGCGCGCGGTTGGCCAGGCAAAAACAAAGCGCGGATCGTACGCCTTCCCACACATCGCGTAATGCCCCGCGCCGAATGACCCGCCGACAATCACCGTAATCTTCGGCACGACGGAATTCGAAACCACATTCACCATCTTCGCACCGGCCTTGATGATGCCGCTCCACTCCGCGTCGCGTCCCACCATGAATCCATTCACGTCGTGGAAGAAGATCAGCGGGATCAGGTTCTGATTGCAATCCATGATGAAGCGCGCAGCTTTCTCCGCGGATTCCGTGTAGATCACGCCTCCGAACTCGACGCGCTTGTGACCCTCATGGTCGGTCTGCTGCGCGTGCAGTTTCTGGTTCGCCACGATTCCCACCGCAAAGCCGCCAATGCGGGCGTATCCACAGATGAGAGTTTTTCCGTACTCAGGCTTGTACTCGTCAAAACGGCTGCCGTCGAGCACTCGCGCCAGCACCTCTTTCATGTCGTAGGGCCGAGCCGGCGACGAATCGTAGATGCCATAGATTTCTTCCGCGGCCAATTCTGGCTCAACGGGCTTCTTTCGATCCCACGGAGAAAGCCGCCGGTATCCCCACTTCTCCACAATCGAACGAATCCGCGCGATGCAAGCCTGGTCGTTCGGCTCGCGGAAGTCGACCGTACCGCTGATGGCCGAGTGCATGGCGGCGCCGCCCAATTCCTCCGAGGAAACTTTCTGCCCGATCGCGGCCTGCACCAGCGCCGGACCTGCCAGAAACAATCCGCTTCCGTCGGTCATCAGCACGTGATC